>JBECKZ010000083.1:0-31406 GCA_040235555.1 Thiohalomonadales bacterium
ACCTTTCTCATCCCCGTGTTTGGCATCCTGTGGGGGCATCTGTTTTTACACGAAATCATTACAGCCGGTATGTTGATTGGGACGGCTGTTGTTTTAATCGGTACCACGTTGGTGACGAGATTCAATCCGATGACACTGTTCATGCGTCGGGTCCCGGATAAAATATAACTTTCTAACTGACTCGACGCGAGCAAAAGACCTACGTCGCGCCGAGTCGAATATCTTTTACTCACACCCACTATCATCCGAATCATCCGATCCACCCTCTGTTTCTGTACCACTATCGGCTTTTGTTTTTTTCACGTTGATGAACATCATGGAATTGATGCGATCAAAGCCCTGGTCCATCGCACGTTGGACATCCTTATCGCTCAGGCCATCATAAATAAATACATGACCCTGGCGTTCCTTTTTCAGTTGCGCATCGGTCGGATGCAACAGACGATGTACTTGCCAGTCGTGGATATCCTGCACAGCCCACGTACTTGAACTCACGGTGAGTGAGGAAATGATAAAAAATACTAATACCAGCACGTTCATACATGCCATATTTGCCTCGGTATGCAGTAATAATGTTTTCATGGTCTTTACCCTCCTTCGTGTATTTGCAGCTAAACCGTGCCAGTCCCTGCATCGATAAGTTGGTTTTTCGCTGACTGTTACGATGAATTTAGCTATGCTTTGTATGAAAGTCCGGACCAAAGTACGATGGTTACACGATATAAATCAGGCGAAGTTTTCTTGTTGAAATTCTGACAGTTAGCAACATACATCGATCTTTCGGCGTTTTTTCGATAGACGACTAGAACCCTCTCAGGAGGTGATCGGTGATGAGGCTCCCGGAACAAAAGGCCTTTTACATCGATGATTGGCGTGTTTCCCCCGCCGAAGGCGTACTCAGCCGGGGTAGCGAGGTAGTACATCTCGAGCCGAAGGTCGCCGAGGTATTGATTTATCTCGCTACCCACGCCGGTGAAGTCGTGAGCCGGGAAGAGCTGGAGCGTGAGGTCTGGCACGGAGCAGTCGTTGGTTACGACGCCGTCACCAATACCGTCATCAAGTTACGCCGTGCCTTACATGATAATTCCCGCCAACCCCAATTCGTCACGACCATTCCCAAGCGTGGCTATGAGCTGATTGCGCCGGTCCATTACCTGGAGAGCAACCCGGCGACCGATTCCGCACCGCAACCAGCGGCAACTGAACCACCATCATCATCTCCTCCAGCCAAACCACAATTAATTGTAATCACAACTGCGCTACTGAGCGTGCTGATTCCTGTCGCGGCGGGACTATGGATCTGGATAGATAACCACTCATCTATCTCTGAACTCCCGATAGCCGTACCTTCCATCATCGTGATGCCGTTTGAAAATCTCAGTAACGATCCAACACAGGATTATCTTGCCGACGGCATGACAGAAGACCTCAACACGAATCTATCACGCACGGCAAAGCTGCATGTATTAGCCACGAGCACCTCGTATATCTACCGCGGTAAACACATCACACCACAAGAGGTAGGCAAGGCATTACACATTGACTATGTGTTGCAAGGCAATATCCGTTCAGTGAACGACGCCATCCGCGTTAATGCCCAGCTTGTTGATGCCCGGACCGGGTTTAATAAATGGGGCGACACCTATGATCGAAGCACGCAAGAGGTATTCAACGTCCAACACGAGATCACTTCTGGTGTAATTAATGCACTAGCCGTCAGCCTGACGGACGAAGAAAAACAACGTCTGGCACACAAAGCCACATCCAACTTGAAGGCCTACGACTATTTCCAGGAAGGACAAAAGCTTTCCAGACAATTTACAAAAGAAGACTACCAGTTATCAGAACAAGCCTATCGTAAAGCAATCGAGATCGATCCCACTTACGGACGCGCATACGGGGCACTAGCCTATGATCTGGGTATTGATTTTCTCAGGGCCTGGACCGACACACCGGTTGAAACGCTGGATCGCGCGCTGGACCTCGCCAGGCAGGCCGTTGCCATTGACGACTCCATCCCGCAAACGCATTGGGCATTGGGCTGGGTTTATCTCCAACGCAAGGAATACGCCAAGGCGGAACAGGCCACCAGGAAATCGATCGAAATCGCACCGAACTATGCCGACGGTTATGGCCTGCTAGCCCTGATATACAACCACGAAGGCAAACCTGAAGAAGCGATTAAAAATATACAGAAAGGCATGCAGCTCAACCCCTATTACACCTGGGACTATCCCTATAACCTGGGCCGTGCCTATTATGTTTTAGGAAAGTACGATAAAGCCATCGCCGCACTGGAAGATGCTAACCAACGCAATCCGAATTCGTTGTTTGCCACGATTTACCTGGTGGCCAGCTATGTCAGGGCGGGCCGGCAGGATGACGCAGAATGGCTGGTGCAGGAAATACAGGCGAACAATCCGCGCATCACGATTTCACATTTGAAAAAGACCAGTCCCGCCTCCCCGAAATTGCTTAAGCCGCTGCTCGCGGACCTGCGCAAGGCCGGACTACCGGAGTAACGACAAGCCGCTATAGCGGCTGACCGATACCTGCATTGCGCAAGGTATTTTCATCCACACCACGACCACTGCAGCAATCTGCTAATTCGCCGTTTATCGCCACCGCCGGCACGGAACGTATGCCCAGTGAGGCAGCGCGAGACGCCACGTCTCTGTCATTCATATCCAGCACACTGATCTCACAGGATGGGCATGCCATTCGATTGACCAGATCGATCGTGTCCTGGCAAACCGGGCAACCGGCGCTGAAAATTTCGATTTGGCGTTTCGTGCTCATGAGTTTACCTCCTGTATCGGATGACATTATTTCTGAACCGCACTCACACACGCGGGACATGTCCCGGACGCAGCATCCGCTTTCGGCCAGGTATTCCAGAGCGAAGCAAGCACGAGCAAGCCCAGGCCCACATACATGACACCGTCGCTGTCATAACCGAACTTGCCTATCAACAGGATCACCGACGCCACCAGGCCAAGCAACAACGGTTTGAATCCGCGGCGCTGGCGCGCGCGAAAGGCCAGGGATGCGACGACAATGATCAAAAAGAAAAGAGTAAGCGGCAACAAATAAGGTGTGTAGTCGATAAAACCGAGTCCCATGGAACTTAGCAGGCCCGCATAGGCAGGCCAGCAGGCGGGGCACGCCAGCTTCGGCAATAAAGCCACCCCCACGGCGGGCAACGGGGCGCCACCCAGTGTCAGACTTGAAAGCCGGGATTTCGGTTTGGTCGCCACACTGAGTTGACTTGCCTGCAGGGCACGCACGATATCCGCCACCGCCGGGACACCTTTGTTGGTACCATCCGCGTGCGCATACACGCGGCAGCAATAATCATCGCCCTCGGTCATCGTCCCGCTCACATCCTTTCCATCAACCAGGATGGTGGGCGAACCGAAACCGTGTACGTGCGGCGGAGCATCCGGTGAGCTCACTTCCCATTCCTGCCAGTGCGGCGTTATCCCGGCTTCGCTAAAGGCTCGCAGTAATTGCACACGTGCGTCCGCAATATTAGGGCAGGTTTTTTCATACACCAGTTCTACTTGCATTTCGTTCATTCCTCAACCATTGCGTCCCGGTCTGGACAGCGACCCGGAAAGTCTAAACTCCGTACCTTGGTACAGAGTCAAGGGATGATTGGTGATTACGATTTCACTGTTGAGAAAGGTAATGGCCTCTGATGCGAAATTGCTTCAGCTACTGCTGGCGGACCTGCGCAAGGCCGACTGCCGGAGGCATAATATCAGCACGCAATGCCTGTTCTGGTTCTGCTCAGTATCAAGCACGTTTTGTTTCCAGCCACCACGCTCCCAACGCAAACACAGCATAAGACACCAGCGCCATGATCGCCACGACCTTATCTGAAGGCGGTGGCGGGCCAAAGAAAACCGAGAATTGCACTGCCAGCATGACAAAGCCGAAAATGATCATCCCGTAACGACCGCCACGGCTTATCGTCTTTGTCGTTTTAAAATAGAGAAACATGCCGCCAAACAACAGTGCCGCCTCCAGCGCGGAAGAAATCACCGGATAATTCCATAAGCCAAGCCCCACCTTCATGGTGTTATCGTACAGCGGCAGATCCGGGCGATGGACCAGCAGATCCAGCAGCCAGTGCGAAAACACGGCAAGCCCTATCACGGTGGCACTGAACCAGTTGCCGAATCGGCTGGCATAGCGATAAATCAGCAGCGCGGCAACACTCCACAGGAGCGCAGCAAGCAGGCTATGGGTATAGGGCATGTAGTAAAGATCCAGCGGATTAGTGGCGGTGATCCCCGGCACGATCCGGACTTTTTCGATACCCAGCAACACCAGGATTGCCCACATCACATCGACAAGTTGCACGGCGAGAAACAACAGCCATAACGGTTTCTTCTTATCCAGCGCCTTGGTGGCGAATCCCGGTCCATAATGTCCAACAAACATGCGCCCTCCTCCTTAAAGCAATTAACGTCCATCCATGTAACATTCCCCGCGCGGCAGCCAGGACGGAATGTGGTAATACTTCTGTTTGATCGGATCAATGATTTCCTTTTTATACAAGGGATAGTTGAAATCGATCCCGATCCCCAAATGGAACTGGGTACCCTTGAACGGGATGATGACGTGGGTGAAGGTTTTGAAGTATTTGCTGTACTGACTCACGTTCTTCTTAAACGACAGGATCGCGATGGCTTTCTTGTTGTAATCGGCGTAATCCGTAAGCATGTCGTCCTGGCGCGCGTGATAGGAACCGGGCCCGAACACCAGCACGTGTTTGCCGCTGTGATAATCCAGCATGGCAGACTGGGCATAACTGGGTGTCGCCAGCGGGAAATCATATATATAAGGAGTGACCTCCTTGAGCAGCTCCCTGGTATACATGCCAAACACCAGTTCCTGATAGATCTTGTGCTGGTGTTTGAACAGCCCCGGCGACAGATACCAGACCACGCTGAATGTCAGGATATGCAGCAAGCTGAAACCCCACATGAAATAAAAACTCACCCGCAACTGGCCAAAGTGCAGCAACAGGGCCACGGCAATGAACAGGAACGGATAGAAACTCAACAGCCAGTGCATACCGATGTCCTTACCGAAAGACAAGGGCACAAACAGCGCCAGCGGGATCAGGAACAGGGCCAGGAACAAACCCAGGCCACCGTTGCGCATCACCGTGAGTACCTCGGCGGGGCGCCGGAACACATAAAAAATAATCGGCGGCGTGATCAGGTACAGCAGGATCAGCGCATAGGTCAGCGGCTTCATCACCGAGAGCGAGAAATCGGAGGTGCGATTTTCCAGGTTGAACAGGTAATTGTCCCAGCAGTGGTTGTAGTTCCACAGCAGGTTGACCGCGATAAATGGCGCCACGCCGACGAGTAGCACCAGGATGCCGAGATACGGCCGGATGCCGCGGCGCACAAATAAAATGATATACAGCAGATAGGCGATGCCCAGCAGCCCGGCAAAAAATTTGGAGAAAAACGCCGCGCCGAGTAACAGCCCGGCCAGGAAATACCAGCCCAGCTTGTCGTGGCGCTGTGCCTTGTAGAAACACACGGCGGAGAAAAACGACAAAATGATCAGCGGCGTGTCGGTGGCGATCAACGGCGCCATCAGGTTGACCGGCGCCAGCCAGTACAGCCCAGCCGCGATCAGTGCATTGGTCTTGCCGCGGGGCAACACTAACTTATATATAACCCAACCGATCAGCGTGGTTCCCAGGATCGTCGGCATGCGCAGCCACACCGGTGCCTCGCTCACCTTCATCAGCGCGGTCAGCCACCAGCCCACCATCGGTGGATGATCATAGAAGCCGTAATCCGGATGTTTACCCCAGAGGATGAAATACGCCTCATCGCCGGTAATGGGGATCACGTGCGCCATGATCAGCTTGATCGCGAGACTGAGACTGATCAGGAGAAACAGGGATTGGTTGGTGCTCAACCGGTTGAAAAACACGCGGATGATTCCTTCATTTGTTGACGGGAATGTCGATCCTAGCAGATGCCCCCACCATTCGCCTGTTTATCGCGATTCCGGTTATACTATCCGCCTTTGTGATAACCAAGCCCGAGCCATCTATCTGTGGATAAGACCTATAACCCGCACAGCATCGAACAACGCTGGTACGAAACCTGGGAACAAAATAACTACTTTGCCCCGAGTGGCGAAGGCCAGCCCTATTGCATCATGATCCCGCCACCCAACGTGACCGGGTCACTGCACATGGGCCACGCCTTTCAGGACACGATCATGGATGCGCTCACCCGCTATCACCGCATGCAGGGCGACAATACCCTGTGGCAGGCCGGCACCGATCACGCGGGGATCGCCACGCAGATGGTGGTCGAACGCCAACTCAATGCCGAAGGCAAAACCCGCCACGATCTTGGCCGCGATGCCTTTATTAAAAAGGTATGGGAGTGGAAAGCTCACTCCGGCGGCACCATCACCCGCCAGTTACGACGCATGGGTGCCTCCCTCGACTGGTCGCGCGAACGCTTCACCATGGACGAAGGTCTGTCCGAGGCGGTCAAGGAAGTCTTCGTCCGCCTGTACGATGAAGGCCTGATCTATCGCGGCCAGCGCCTGGTCAACTGGGACCCGGTCCTGCACACCGCAGTCTCTGATCTGGAAGTTATCTCCGAAGAGGAAAACGGTCACCTCTGGCACATGCGCTATCCGCTGGCCGATGGTTCCGGTCACCTGGTGGTCGCCACCACCCGTCCCGAAACCATGCTCGGTGACACCGCGGTGGCAGTGAATCCGCAAGACGAGCGCTATCAACACTGGATCGGCAAGAAGATCACCCTGCCCCTGGTCGGGCGCGAGATCCCGATCATCGCCGACGACTATGTCGACCCGGCCTTCGGTACCGGCTGTGTGAAGATCACCCCGGCCCACGACTTCAACGATTACGCCATGGGACAACGGCACGGTCTGGAGATGATCAACATCTTCACCGTCGATGCCTGCATCAACGACAATGCCCCCAAAGATTATCGCGGGTTAGATCGCTACGCTGCGCGCAAGAAGGTACTGGCGGATCTGGAAACCTTAAACCTGCTGGAAAAAACCGAGCCACACAAACTCATGGTGCCGCGCGGCGATCGCAGCGGCCAGGTCATTGAGCCCTATCTCACCGATCAGTGGTTCGTGAAGATCAGGCCACTGGCCGAACCCGCCATCGAAGCGGTGGAAACCGGCCGCATCAAATTCGTACCAGATAACTGGAAGAACACTTATTATGAATGGATGCGCAACATCCAGGATTGGTGCATCAGCCGCCAGATCTGGTGGGGCCATCGGATTCCCGCCTGGTATGACGACAAGGGCAATATCTATGTCGCGCGCAACGAAGCCGAGGCACGCGAAAAGTATCAACTGGCGAAAAGCATGCACCTCATCCAGGACAACGACGTGCTCGACACCTGGGTCTCCTCCGCATTGTGGCCGTTCTCGACACTCGGCTGGCCGGAACAAACGGATGCGGTGAAGACGTTTTATCCGACCTCGGTACTGGTCACCGGGTTCGACATCATCTTTTTCTGGGTCGCACGCATGATCATGATGGGCCTGAAGTTCGCCGACGACGTGCCCTTTCGCGAAGTCTACATTCACGGCCTGGTGCGCGACGCCCACGGCCAGAAGATGTCGAAGTCCAAGGGTAACGTGCTCGACCCCATCGATCTCATCGACGGCATCGAACTGGAGGCACTGGTCAACAAACGCACCAGCGGCATGATGCAACCGCAACTGGCGGAGAAGATCACCAAACAGACGCGCAAGGATTTTCCCGACGGCATTCCCGCCTTCGGCACCGATGCCCTGCGCTTCACCTTTGCGGCACTGGCCTCCACCGGCCGCGACATCAACTTCGATCTCAATCGCATCGAAGGCTACCGCAACTTTTGCAACAAGCTGTGGAACGCGGCGCGCTATGTCATGCTCAATATGGAAAATGTCGACGCGGATGATCTGAATAGTAAAGACATCGAACTGAGTGTGGCCGATCGCTGGATCCGCGCGCGCCTGTCCCAGACCATTCACAGCATCAACAGCGCCATTGGCGGATACCGCCTCGACCTCATGGCCGGTGCGATCTACGACTTCGTCTGGCACGACTACTGCGACTGGTACCTGGAATTGTCCAAGCCGGTGCTGATGAGCGAACACAGCTCCACTGCCGCCAAGCGCGGCACGCGCCAGACCTTGATCAACGTGCTGGAACAACTCCTGCGCCTGGCCCACCCGATCATGCCCTACATCACCGAAGAGATCTGGCAACGAGTGGCGCCGCTATGCGGCATCTATGCCCCGACCATCATGCGCGAGGCCTATCCGCAGGCGGACGACAGCCTGTTCGATCAGGACGTGATGGATGACATGGACTGGATCCAGGCCTTCATCCTCGGCGTGCGCCAGATCCGCAGCGGCATGGACATCAAACCCGGCAAGGCGCTGCAAGTCTTGATTCAAAACGGCTCGTCCCAGGACAAGCAACGCCTGGACGCCAACTCACACTATTTAATCAGTCTCGCCAAGCTGGAATCCATCAGCTGGCTTGACGAAGAAGACGAGGCCCCCGAATCCGCCACCGCCCTGGTCGGCGAAATGAAACTGCTCATCCCCATGGCCGGCCTCATCGACAAGGAAGCCGAACAAAAACGCCTGAGCAAAGAGATCGACAAGAAACAACAGGAATACCAGCGCACGGAAGGCAAACTGTCCAACAGCAACTTCATCGACAAGGCCCCGCCCGACGTGGTGGAGAAAGAACGCAGCAAACTCTCCGAAATCAAGGTCGCTATCGAAAAACTGCAGGAGCAGTTGGAGAAGATTAGTAAGCTCTGATGTAGCCGGGCCACAAGCTATTTATTTTGCAGCGTTTATCTGTTGTCCCCCACTCCGGCCCGCATCATTTGATATATAGCGATGACGGTCATATATTTATATTAAGCTGTGTAAAGTTTGTTAGGCCCACCCAACAAGGAGGTCTACCATGTCACATGTCATCTCAACGATACGCCAGCGAATCCAGGCACAGGGTTTCTGTGGATTCGATGATGCAACCTACCAACAACTGAACTATCCCTTACGTCTGTCTCCGGCAATCTGCATGGTGTGGACGGCAATCGGCACTGCCCTCGCCTCACCCCTGATTCTGTGGATCCTGGTGCCGTTCGCTGCACTGGGTGCTATTTTGCCGGGGCATCCATTCGATATTTTATATAACCACGGTTTGCGGCACCTCATGCAAACACCGCCGCTGCCACGCTATACCCGACGTCGGCATTTCGCCTGTGCGATGGCTACGGTGATGCTGGTCGTGTCAGCCTGGGGTTTTCAAAGCGGTATGCCCATGCTCGGTTATATTGTGGGCTGGTCGCTGGTCGCTGCCGCCTTTGTCAATGTCAGTACCGGCTTTTGCGTTCCCTCATTCATTTTTAGACTTGCCTTCGGCAAGGTAAGCTGTTTATAAATCTGCCAGTTCCCATGGACTGCTTCGACGGCAAGGACGCCGAACAGGCTATGCACAAGATTGCCATCGAAAAACGGCAGGAGCAGTTGGAGAAGATTAATAAGCTCTGATATTTGGCTGTACCTTCATATATTACTTTCCCCGAGCCAACCTACGATAATTACGGATTTTCGTCTCGGTGGATATTTGGAATAATGTACAGTAAATATTCACCGTTCGTAATTTCAGCTTTATCCTAATTTAGGCGAACGTTCGCCTAATACGGTAAATTACGAACGGTCGTCTAAATAACTGTTAGGCATGGCCAGTATCACTAACCGCAAGATCTTAGAGAAAGAAGATCATGGCAAAGTATCTGATTTCATTCCCCAGTGCTGCAATGAATGTACCCGGCAGTGAGTTAGAGGCGGTGGGTCGAGATGCTCATGCCGTAATGCACGAGGCGAAGGAAGCGGGCGTTTACGTTTTCGGCGGTGGTATTGATGAAACAGTACCGCCCGTACTAGTTTCGGCCAATGGCTCAGTCGCTGAGGGAGGCTACTCCTGGGCACCTCCGCTCAATGGTGGATTCACTGTACTTGAGCTTCCTTCAAGAAAGGAGGCCATTGCATGGGCCGCGCGTTTCGCGAAAGCGTGTCGCTGTGATCAGGAGCTACGGGTATTTGGGCTTGATCCATAGTCGCGAGGTCCAAGTGTTGCTGTACATTCTGCTAGCTAACATCCAAAATGCCTAACAAGTCATTCAAAAACGGACGCTTTACGCGCCGTTTATATCATCGTTAGGCATAAGAAATGAATAAAAACATTGGATTATTCAATTTTGCATTTAGAACTCTTGGCTTCAGGGTGTACAGAACCTGGTAGTTCTATTGGCCATGTCTCTCTTCAAGGGAAAGTAGTGAATTCAGAAAATGAACCAGTACAAAACCAGAGAATTGAATTTATTCTACCTGCTGCATATGGTTTGGGGAAACCGGGGTCAGAACACAATTGTTGCTAATAATAGAGAATTCTGTGCTCTGACCCCAGTTTTGTACAATCTAAATCACATAAAAACAGATATGCAATGAATAATAAAAAAGACAGCTTTGGACGCTACGCGATATATGGTCTGATTTTATACCTGATTTGTGGTGCAGGCTGGTTGTATTTTGATTACCAGGATCATGCAAAGTGGTTTCGCTGGCAACAGATGATTGATAGCGGAAAATACCAACCTGTCGACGTTAAATTAACACGTATTCAAAGGATAGAAGAAACGGGGTCTCTTTCTGCCTCTGGCCGTACCCATCAGCCAACAATACACTACCAGGGCTGGTTAACAGACAAAAATGGCGTGTTTTATAAAACATGGATCTTCCATTCCAAACTTTCCGAGGTGAAAGTTGGCGATACCTATAAACTCTATAAAATTGGCGGGGTAACACTGGTGCCTGCATTTATCGAAACGAGACAGCCGCAGTATACCGTGTCGTCAGCAGGCTGGGCTGGACTGGGTTTATTGGCCTTCATGTTTTTATTTTATTTGGCGCTGATCCGTTTTGCTCTTAAGTTAAAAAATAAAAACGGTGTGGGTTTATCTTAAAATTGATGTGGACATGAGAAAAACCGGGGGCAGAACACAGTTTCTTCTAATATTAAAAACAACTGGTATCTGTCCCATTTATTTTGTAATTTCAATTTATGGAAAATATTATGGACAAATTAGAAAAATACATCTTCTATATATTAGATGGTATCACCTGGATTATAGGCACGTTTGGATAAATTAAAGGGGTCGGAGTAAAAATAGAATCTTAACCGCGTCATTTTTTCACTCTTAACCTACGGCACCAGAGGACATTGAAATGGACATGAAAATTTATCGCGTCGGGTCAAGGCCTTCCGTGAAAGGGCCTGAAGAGTATTTCACTGGCAATGTCTGCATTATTCCCCTCTTCGACCCTACCGAGCCTGGGTTCGACTAAAAGATAATTAACACCGTTATGGCAATAACCCCTGTAGACACAGACAGCAGATTTGGCCAGGAAGACTACCCCGGCCTATTAATCACAAGAAATTTTGAGCTGATCCTGGAAATTCCGTTCAAATTTATTCTTTTTCCGTTAATGATTATGGCGGTCCCGCTCTTTATTCCGGTTTTCATCCTCCTGCCAACGAATCCCTATCTTTTAGTGTCTATCATGCCGTATTATTTTCCAATTATGTATTTGGCAGCTCTATCAGTCTTTCGTAACTACCACACCCTCAGTTATTACGACAAACAGGCACATATCATAAACGAAGAACTTTATCTCTATCGTAAGCGACTTCGTCAGAACAGCTGGCCGCTATCAGATTTCACCGGTATATCCTATGGGACGCAGGGTGCATCAGGTAACGGCTATTACCTCTCTATTCGGCTGCATGGCCACCATATGGGGCAGATGCTTTTATCGTTTCTTTCTACGAGATCTCGTGAAGACATGATACGTATCGCGAAACGACTTTCGGAAGTGACCGGTTTACCCCTACTACCAGAAATGACGACAGGCCCTCAAAACCTGTTAGATGACATGCGCAATAAATCAAGATGGTCTTACCTTTCACTCACTAAAAAGAAAGACAAGCATTTTGAGACAGAGTAAAAAAAGAAAAAAACCGGGTCAGAGAGCACTTAAAACCTCTACGAGGTATATTGAGTAGTTAATGGGGTCGGAGTGATTTTTTATTATCTAGACCAAAAAATGGGGACAAACCACGTTTCACTGAAATGCAGAATTTAGGTCAAAATACATTTTTTCTAATATGAATGTTCTGGCTGCACACTCCGTCCCCACCCTGAACTGCATCCTTTGCCACAATTTTTTACAATTCTCGACCCAGAATCCGTCAAATTTAATGTGTGTTTTGGTAGTATCATTCCAGATTCAATGACAATATTAAATTAAACTGACTTTTCTATAACCAGTCATTTACCTTTTTATAATGAACCAAAAAACAAAATTGTCTATCACTCTTTTAATAACACTATATTTCGGAGCAATCGGAATGGCTATAAGTGACGTAGGTAAAGTCTGTCTGTTTTCCCAGATATCCGGCATCATCACCTTAGATGGCAAACCCGTTTCCCATGCCAAACTAGTGCGCACTGTCGGCAAAGAGAAAGAAATCACCGATGAGGCCACGACAGATGAAAATGGTCATTTCAAAATGCCAGCAATATTTGGCCGCACGATAACAAAATTCCTGCCTATGGAGTTTGTCGTGAGACAAGTCATCTATCTTCACTATGAAGGCAAAGAGTACAAACTCTGGTCTGGCGTAAAAAGAGAAGCAGAAGAAAACAGCGAGTCGCGCGGCAAGCCTCTGGTCGTAAAATGCGAACTCAATCAGGAAACCAATTTAAAACAAGTCAATGGCAGCCCTATCATTAGTCTGTGCACCTGGGATGCTGAACCGGACAAAATCAACACAGGATTCTAACATCATGGAACGTACACCACTTCAAACCTCATCTCTTGCTCGTGATGTCTACGCTTTAACCGACATAGATACATTAGAAGAAGCCTACCGAATATTAAACACCAACTACAAAGGCGCATTTGAATTTAGCAGCAACGATTTAGTGAAAGGTCGTACCGGTGGTCCGGGATTAATCAAATGCAGGACTGCCTTCGGCTTCACGCTCATTGGCAAAGGCAAATATGAGGGTGAATACTTTATCATCTTCCGTGGAACGCAGTATCTTGCAGATTGGTTGACCAACCTAAATGTTCTCGTAAGCCGCTCAGCATGTGGAGAACCTGTGCATGATGGATTCAATCAGGCCTTCATGAGCATGAAACCCCAAATCACTAATTTTATGAACGCATTACCCAAAGGTAAAATTAAAGCAATTCACTGTATCGGTCATAGCCTGGGTGGCGCAATCGCGACAATTTGCGCTGAATGGATCACCAAGACCTATGGTTACAAGCCATATTTATACACTTTCGGAAGTCCGAGGGTTGGTCTGATTGGTTTTGCCGATATGTGTACTAAACGTGTCGGTGTCAATAAAATATTTCGTGTTTATCACAAAACTGACATTGTGCCGTTTATTCCGACCTGGCCGTTTTATCACACCCCCAGTTTCGGACTGGATTACTATTTATACTCGCCAGGCAACATCCCATGGGCCACCTACCATAATATGGGTAAGTATGTTGAAAGTATTTCAAAAATCGGTGATTCCTGGAAATTACTGGCTGCACACAGACATGAAAAGCATTCTGAGGCGAGCATTATCAATTGGTTGAAACATAATACAGTGACAGGCCTTTCTATTACCGCCCTGGAGTTATTAAATGAGGCAGTCTTGTTCGTATTAAAGAAATGTATGAAAGGAGCTGGCTGGATTCTTTCTGACGGATTTTCCACAACATTTACGTTATTGGATAAAATCGCTTATATACTTCATTCCTCTATCGATATTTCGAAGAAAATATCCGAATGGGTAGTGCATCTTATCCGTAGGATGCTCCAAATACTTGGTTATGGCCACATCGTTGAAGCCGGCGACTTATCCCGTGAGTACATAAGGGATGTTTTCATAAAAATCCAGCATAAAGTAAACGCATATGCCAAAGATGCACTCAGTCAGACTTTAGTAAAAGGAAGAGCGATCTGAATATTTTCGAAACTGGGGTCAGAACACAGTTTCTTCTAATATTAAAAACAACTGGTATCTGACCCCATTTATTGCTAAGAAAAATACATCTTCTATATATTAAATGGTATCACCTGGATTATAGGCACGTTTGGATAAATTAAAGGGGAGAAATGTTTGGAGTCAGTGTAAAAATAGAAACTCAGCCGGGTTTAAATTTTCACACACACGACACCTAAAACAATTCACTTATAGGAAACACATACCGCAGATACAGATAGAAAAACACTAACGAGATCATCAGGATGATGACACCCAGAACAGATGAGCTAACCTTAATGCCGCTTAATGAGACTTCAAGCTCGCTGTTTTTGTCGGCTGCCTCGCCGGACTTAAATTGCACCCAAGCAAAATAGACCCCAATCGCAACGAGGATCAGCACTATAAAAAAGATAACCCGAGAAGTTATATGTTGCCATTCGAATACGCGGCTGCGTTGTTTAAGACCGCTTTCGTAATATGTTAGCCCGGACTGGTAAGCCTTCCAGCAGATCGCTTGAGTTTCTTTGTCAGTAATATCCGCACACCAGACAGGCGGAAAAATCTTAGAGCCATTATTTTTATCAGTTTCCTTTTCCGATGCGGATTTCTGGCCAGGGCCAGAATTAACTTTCTTCGCTTGCTCAGAATCGGAAAAATGACTTAAGGGCGGTTTAGAATACGAACCATCATCCTCTTTTGCGTCAACGGGTAAGCTTAACGCCATACCCAAGAAGATAATCAGCAATAGCAATGCCAGTTGATATTTAACGGAGACAACCTCGTGGAACTTCATCAATTTACTCCCGTAAGATAGGCAATCGCCTCGCGCCTATAAGTCATCTGACAATAACCATCGCCGTTACAACGATTCCTTTCACCCTGCCAGAAGCCATTCAGTCCTGGATCCGATCCAGCCAGTTCGTTAATAATATCTTCTAGCCGCTGGTTATAATTATAGATCCAGTCATTGATCTCAGACTTTTTGGCTCCAGGCTTTGGAAAGTCCAGACCACCGACTTCTACTGACTTCTCGTTACCTCTCCCTACTTGGGGTCTGAACTGATCAAGCTCCCTCACACGTAGTTTAGTAGTTATACCCAGCTTTGGTGGTTTAGTAACTATATCCAGCTTTTGCAGCTTACTGTACTTCACCACGCCTATAGCATCCACATAGTTACTTGAGCGACCCCACAGACCAATAATTGGATCCTGCTTTGATCCGCTAAATGAAAACCTGCTTTGTCCACCTTTGCCACCCCAGGCATACTTTCGCCCTGTACTAGTCATGATCGCTAACGAGTAAACAATTTTTCCGGAAAAGCCATACACTCTTGTGATGTATTCACCAGGATTGAGTCTAAATGTACTTGCGATTTTGCCTTCGCCACCATAGGGCATAGTCTGGCTTGTTATTTTACCGTTGCTAAACGTCAATTGAATACTGTTTATAACTTTGCTAGAACGGACCGTGATGCTACTTATTGCCTCATGCGTATTTTTTGGCAGTGCCACAAAATGACTGCCGCCCAGTCCGCCCGCCAGATGACTCATCATCACCGCGGGTTCAGCATGTAAAATCGTCGGTAGAAAGAATGCGATTCCCAGTATAAATATCATCCCACTACAAATGTGCTTCCGTGATGACATAGCCCTCCCCTCCTTGATGTGAATTTGTCATATAGTATAAATGACAAGCTGATAATTTTTTAGGAAATAATAATTAAATAGCATCAGAGAAATACATGCTCTAATATTAGGGATAAAAGCGAAGGAAGATATTTGGGGTCAGAGTAAAATTACATATGTCTACCCGGCTCGTTTAGTTGTGTATGAAGTCTTTACTCTCACACCCAACTATTTCTTTTCAAATACTTGTGTTAACCAGATTGGAGTATGTGCCACGTAGGTCTTTTTAAAACCTGATTCGGTAATCCACTGCTCGACCTTGATGGGGTCATGCAAGTAAGGCCGAAAGTCAGAACGGATCAATTTCATTAAAAACGCACCCAAGGCAATACCGGCACGTACGTACCAGCGATCACGAGGATAGGTCAATGCATAGACCTGCCGGGTTTTGCTCAATGACTTATGGACTAAACCATCCGCATCGGGATAACAGCACACAACCTTGTCCAGTATGACCACATCCGCAGCTTCCAGCACTTCCTCCATGTTCATAAAATCAGCCTGGTAGTAACGAGTACGATCGGAAAGGCCGCGTTCCACCGCCCAGGCTTCAGCTTCTTCAATCATGCTACTGGCAAGATCAATCCCAACCGCCGACTGTGCCCCCCCTTCCAGCAGTGTCTGGTGCAAATGTCCCACGCCACTGCCGATCTCCAGCACCATTTTGCCGCCATAACCGGCCTGCTGTAATCCTGACAGCAGTTGTTTTTGCGAAGGTTCAAATCCCTTTCGGGAAAAACGTTTGCGATATCTGCGCGCAAAAAAGGAAAACAACCTGTTGGCGGAGACAGAATGAGGGCAGCAGCAATTCATCGGTAATCGGTGTCGAAGTGATTATGTACCTATACTAGCGTAAAAAAAAACGAGCCCGTAAAATATTCGGGACTAATAGTATAAACAAAGTTAAAGGGGTTAGAGCCCTTTATAATTGTGCTCTCTGACCCTGCTACTATTTTTTAATTTAATAGGGTCGGAGTGATTTTAATTAAAGCACTTCAGACCCTTTAAACTATTTCTGACCCCAAATATTCATGTCATCGGCTGTCCACTGCATGTTGAGATAAAGCGCCTCGACCTTTTGCCGTGCCCACGGTGTCCTGCGCAGGAGCTTCAGGCTTGAGATGATGTTGGATCATTTGCAGCAGGTCCTGCTTGCGTGGTTTAGTCATCGGCATCTGCATACGGCGCATGGCTCGCGCCCGGTTTCGACTCGGCGTATTTCACCCGGATCTTGCTGCCAGCGATGTCCTTGGCATTCAAGTTTTTGATCGCCGCCTTGGCCTCACCGGGCTTGGGCATCTCGATAAAACCAAATCCCTTGGAAATGCCGGTGACCTTGTCAATGACCAGGTTGCATGACTGCACGGTGCCATAGGGCTCGAACAATGCCCGCAGCTCTGCCTCGGTGGTGGTGCGGGCAAGATTGCGTACCAGAAGTTTCATGGGTTCACCGTGTGGATATATCGTCTCGAAAGTATACGTGAAAACGGCCGCCTGTGAAGATGAAAGGGGTTGGAGGCTGGGCTTTTCCCTTTTCGATTGTTGACCATTAGATTATGCTATTTACAGTAAAATCAAAAAGCACAAGAAATTTACTAAGGGAATACAATGGCTGCTTATCAATATGGAACTGCCGATTTCAAAACCGGGGTCAGAGCACAATTGTTTCTAATATTTTAAATATTCTGTGCTTTGACCCCAATTTAATCGCCCTCTGTCCTTAATTTCCTCTATTTTCCTGTATATGCTATTAGATAGCAGTAACCTAATACCCGATTTAGCCTGCCGCAGGCTAATTAACTGTTAGACACCAGGTAACAGTCTCAGGAGGAAACTAAAGTGATGTACTTTAAAAACCTCAATCAGATAGTCGAGTCACTCGAAACAGATGAATCGACAAAAAACGATCCGATCAAAAGAGCTTTCGTTTTTGATGGGAAACATCTAACTGCAAATGTCGGAATAGTTCGTGATAGCGGGAATGCGCTTCATACTCAGCAGTACCACGACGAGATACTCGTTATCATTGAAGGCAATGTTGACTTTAAAGTGGGTAACGAAGTGAAGAAAGTGAGTAAAGGAGATCTGGTATTCATTCCACAAAACACACTACACGGCCCGATACTCGAAGAAGGACAAAGTTTTGCAGCGCTTTCCGTGTTTGCCCCATATTTTGACAGATCCAAAAACAATATAGCGTGGGACAGAGATTCGGCTTCGGACAAATAAAGGGGTCGGAGTAAAAACTCGCTGTATCTACGGTCAGACGAATATTTGAGTTCAGGGCAAAACCCCCTTCAACCTGTGAGTTAACCCTGATCTAGACCACCCTATGCGCTATAGTTTTAACAATGGGCCGGTGATCTCTGTCTGTTTCACTCTGACAAGCCCCGGTTGCCGTCGAACAGCAACACCCCGTCTTTCACTCTAGCCAAACTACCATGGACGAAATGTAATGAGCCTTTTCTACAAATTTCAGTATCTTGTTGGCATGACACCGTGGGAACGCATGCCGAACCTACCAATAGGCAAACAGGCCGTCGCGCTCCTTGAGCGGGAAGAGAGAGATCGAAAACCGCCATTCGGGCGCACACTCGATCTTGGCTGCGGCACCGGGTTCTGGTCGGTTCACCTCGCACAACGCGGCTGGGAAGTCACCGGCGTCGACATCGTCCCGAAGGCGCTACGCACTGCCCGCCAGCGTGCACGCGACGCCGGCGTGGATGCCCAATTCGTCGATGGGAGTATTACGGCGCTCTCAACAACTGGTGTCGGCTCTGGATTTCGCCTGTTTCTGGACTTTGGTGTGGTACACGGTCTGACACCTGGACAAGTGCAGGCCGTGGGCCGTGAGGTCACGGCGGTTGCTACCGACGATGCCACGGTCCTGATGTACGCATTCTCGCCGGGTCATCGCGGCCCCTTGCCGCGCGGAATCAGTCGGGAGGAAATCGAGCAAGCCTACCACGAATGGACGATCGACGATGAGGAAGCATTCGAATTGGCCCACGCGCCCCGTTTTGTGCAGAAAGCGCAGCCCCACTTTTACTGCCTGCGCCGCAAACATAATTTGGGGTTCGCGTAAAAATTAAGTTTTAAAGTTCTAATTAGAAAACCGGGTCAGCGAGTACTTAGAACCCTTCGGTTTTACTCCAGAAGCCCTTCGGGCTTCGTCGAGTACTTCCTGAACCTTGCAGGTTCTGGTTGTACTTAATTCTCCTAGTAGAAAATATTCCTCTCTGACCCTATTTTGTTTTTAACTGGGTTAGATGAGTTTGTCACGAATGTCTCCTGCGGCCGTTTCTGTTACGTTCAGCAATTTTCGTGGTAGTGGCGGCCGCGTGCGCCGTACTCGGCTGATGAAGACGGCGCAGGAAATTCTGGTGGCTACGATCACTGTGTTCCAGGTGGCGGTAAACCATCAATTTTGCGGCATCCGTGACTAGCGCCCAGGTAATGGAATACGCCCAAATTAAGCCGACAGGCAACCAGCCAATTGATGGAATCAGACCGAAACCATATAACGCCAGAATCGTGGCCGCGATCTTGGTCCCCACTGCCGACCAGATCATGACCGGGGCCGGATAGGGTTTTTTCAGGAAAAAACCCTTGCTGCGTGAAATAAACAAGGTCAGATGGCCGGCCACAGCCATCTTCAGAAAGATAAAGGTTTGCACTTCGGCAATGCTCAAATGGAGTACTTCCACCGCCACAAACAGCATCAGGAAACTGCCTGCCACTCCGGTTAAACCCATCACTGTGGATACCAGGATGACACGGTGCATATCCCAGCGTACCGGTTCCGGATCAAGGTGGGTGTTATCATAGGCGATGGTCATGATCGGCACATCATTAAAAAAGGCGAGCAGAATGATCATGATGGCCGTGATTGGATAAAAATTGAAAACCAGCATGGCCAGGACCACAAAGACCATGATGCGAATGGTCTCCGTGATACGGTAAATGGCATAGGAATTCATGCGCTCGAAGATACGTCGCGCCTCTTCAATGGCACGTACGATCACCGACAGGCCGGGGGCGGTAAGCACCAGGTCTGCCGCAGACCGGGCAGCGTCGGTGGCACCAGAGACGGCGATGCCTACGTCCGCCTGTTTCAACGCCGGGGCATCATTCACGCCGTCACCGGTCATACCGATAATATGACCCCGTGCCTGCAGCACCTTGACGATATTAAACTTGTGTTCCGGGAAAACCTGCGCGAAACCGTCACTGCTTTCCACTTGTTCGGCGGTCTGGTCATTGCTGGCCGTGCCCTGCTCGGTGAACAGATTGGTCGCGAGGTGGATATTTTGTCCCAGCTGCAGCTTGCCGGCGATCTCACGGGCTATCGCCATGTTATCACCCGTGACCATTTTCACTTTGACCCCATGTTGTTCGGCTTCCCGGATCGTGTCGGCTGAATCCTCGCGCGGCGGATCGAATAACGGCAGGATGCCGAGAAAATCCCAGTGCCCTCTGTTGTCAGTGCGCGCCACCCCCAGGGTACGATAGCCCTTACTGGCAAAGTCACTGACCGCGTGTTCCGCTTTGTCACGATCCTCGGGATTGGTCTGGCAAAGATCCAGAATGACTTGAGGTGCGCCTTTGGTCACCTTGAAAGTCTCGCCTGATGCAGGTTTCACTTCGGCCTCGGTACGTTTGTGCACCGGGTCGAAGGGCGTGAATTTGAGTTGCCGATATTCCTTGAGGCGATCCGCCTGTGTGAAGCCGTTGAGCACTGCCAGATCAATGGCATCCTGATCTTCCGCTTTCGACGCCAGGGCGGCAGCGAGTAACAGGTCATTGTCATCCTTGGCCGCCATGAGCGTTGGCTCGCCCAGAGTCAATTTGTTCTGGGTCAGCGTGCCGGTCTTGTCCGAACACAGGATATCCATCCCTGCCATTTCTTCAATGGATTCCAGGCGTGACAAAATCGCTTTCATTTTCGACAGCGCCACCGCACCGACTGCCATGGTGACTGACAACACCGCCGGCATGGCGACGGGGATGGAGGCAACGACCAGGATCAGGGCGAACTGCACCAGGTCCAGCAACGGGGCGTGGCGGAAGAGCTGAACGACAAGCAAGATTACCACCAGTCCCAGGCTGAGATAGATCAGGTAATCGCCAATGCGCAGGACGGCTTTTTGAAAATGCGACACCGTCTTGGCGGATTCGATCAGTTTCGCGGTCTGGCCAAAATAGGTATTGCTGCCGGTGCCGGTGACGACCGCCACCATTTCGCCCTGCTTCGCCACGGAGCCGGAAAAGGCGACTTGTCCTACCTTCTTGCTCACGGGCAGGGACTCGCCGGTGAGCGCGGACTGGTCGATACTGATGTAGTCGCCTTCGATCAACTTGGCATCGGCAGGGATGATGTCACCCAGGCGCAGACGGATCACATCGCCGGGGACCAGTTGTTTGGCCTCGATTTCCTGCCACTGGCCGTCACGCAACACCCGGCTTTTGAGGGCCAGACTTTTCTTGAGAGCTTCCACGGCGTTACCGGCCTTGTATTCCTGCCAGAAGCCCACGAGCGCGTTGAAGATCAACAAGGCAACGATAATGATGAAATCCGACCAATGGCGAACAGTCGCCGAGAGGATCGCGGCAATTTCAATCATCCAGGGAATCGGGCCCCAGAAATAACTCAGGAATTTGAGTAAGGGGTTGACGTGCTTTTCTTGCAGGGCGTTTGGGCCATATTGCTCGAGGCGCTGTGCTGCCTCCTGGCTGGAAAGGCCGGTGTCCGCGGAGCTGTCCAAGGTCTCGAACAGTTCAGGCAGTCCCATCTTCTCGACATCTTCCTGCTTTAGCAGGGTCAGCGTAGTTTTCGTTGTCATCTGAAAAGCTCCCTAGACGTGTTACTGCAAATTTAAGTGACAATCATGACCACGTAAAAAAATTATAAGATATTTCTGGAGCATCATGTCCGGCCATCAGGCTGGGAATTTCGATCGAATCGCTTCTCCTTGCAGTGTGTTAGTGACTGTTATTTGCGCATATGGTACTCCTGAGGGCCTTACCGGCGCAGCGCGCCCTGCTGAGCACAGCATGCGATAACACGCAACGTTTGACACAATTTCCGCTATCATGTTTCATTATTGAGGTAATTCATCAGCAAAAACTTACTTACCTGGAGATTTGCATACTAATAATGATTAAAGCAGTTGGTTAAAACAAAAAAATCCTGGACAACCATTATTTAATAACTAGAAATTAGAGAATTAAAGGGGTCGGAGTGATTTAATTTAATTTAATTCACTCCAACTCCATTTACTGATTATGGCTTACGACAATTATGTCAGATCTGCTCCCTTCGGTCGCTGGATGCTCCTTGCGTCGCGCCATTTATGTGAACGTTAGCCTGACATATGGCTGTGTTTCATTGTTGCAGAAAGTCATAGTTCCAGGTGTTTACACTGAAGATCGGTTTTGATGAGAATATACCCACAACCGTAAAAATCCAGGTCATTGTCAGAGCGATTATCTTTCTTGGGGCAATGTTTGCCATCCTTTTTATACCTGCTGCTCGTTGGGATTATTTAATTGAATAATTGATTGGGGACAAATAATTGATTGGGGACAGACCACTAATTGATTGGGGACAGACCACGATTAACTGAGATACAGATTCAACATAAACGTAGCCGCATTCTCTTATTACTACATTAAATGGAAATGGATACACCATGAGCATTAAGGCCAATTTTTTCAAACAATTTTCCTGTCCCACCGGCATGCTGGGACACCTTGCAGGCTGGTTAATGCGACGCAGAAATGTTTCGCGCTTACGCTGGGGAGCGGAAAAACTGCAAACCGATCCTGAGCATGAGGTACTGGAGATCGGTTTTGGTCCCGGTGTCTTTATCGATATTCTGATTCAGGAACATGCCCATCAGGGGAAGATCTTTGGCATCGACCTGTCGGACGTGATGTACAGGCAGGCAAGTCGTCGTAATCGCAAGGCCATAAAGGCCGGGCGGGTGGTGTTGCAACAGGCTTCGGTAGAGGCAATACCCTGTGAAGGCAAGCGCTTCGACCGGGTCTATACTAGCAATACCAGTATGTTCTGGCCGAACCCGGTGGAAAATATGCGCGAGATCGCCAGGGTCATGAAAACGGATGGCCTGTTCTGCCTGTCACTACAGCCACACTGGATCAGAAACGAAGCGGGTGTGCGTGAAGAAGCCGAGAAAATACGAGCACTGATGCAGGAGGCCGGCTTTCGGAACATCGATATGGACTTTCGCGACATGAAGCCCATCAGTTGCATGTGCCTGACGGCAAGTCTTTAGACCGAGAATTAGGAGAGGAAAATGAAGAAGCTTATTGTTCTCTTGGCCGCGCTATTCACAGCCAACGCCTACGCCGACACAGTTGCCTGCACTACTCGGTTTGTCAACGCTCAAATAGGTAAATCCCCCAATGAGAAAGTGTGTGGTGCGGTTCGTGTGGACAGGGTATCTGATGATGGAATCAAATATCGAAAACAGCCGCGTTTTTGCAAGAACATTGATGTGGAATTTTACAGCATTCGTCAGGGTGATGCCCCGAAGTTCAGCGAGGTGTGTCAGACGATTCTCGCCAAGAAATGTTACATGGTGCGGATTCGCGACAAAGACTTTCATCAAGGCATAGGTGGCCTTTCATCGTTTATGGTCTTCCCCGGCGTTGATTCCATACCCACCACGTTCAACCTGAATGCAACTGGATATGGCCACCATACAGGACCAAAAGTCGGGGTGGGACGGTTTGTGCGTCTGGATCTAAGTTGCCGCAAGACAAAGTAACGGAGTTAAACAAGCATGAAAAAGCCGGGCAGAGAGCACTTAAAACCTCGACGAGTATTACTCCAGAAGCCCTTCGGGCTTCGTCGAGTACTTCCTACGCTTCACTTAGAATCCCCTGCGGGTTTCATTAAGTACTCCACGAACCAGTTCCACTGGTTCTAGTCGCGCTACGGTCGTATTAAGTACTTCCTGCCCCTAGATTCCTTTCAGGAATCATTAGGGATTTCCTGAACGTGTCCACACGTTCTGGTCAACTCTCCGAGTGCTGGTCGCAATTACCCCTAATATCAGGAAATAGTCCTCAACGCCTGAGCAAGTCCGATGCATCTCTCACTTCAATTTGGCAAACGCGGCGGCCATCGCGGTGTTCGCGGGCGCGGGTGACGACTTCTTAGCTTGCGACTTGCGTTTGACTGTCGGTTTGTCTTGGCTGACCTTGGTTTGCTCTGGCGCATCGCCCAAACGCATGCTCAGCCCGATGCGTTTACGCGGAATGTCCACTTCCATCACCTTGACCCTGACCACGTCACCGGCCTTCACCACTTCGCGTGGATCCTTGACGAATTTGTCAGCCAGGGCCGAGATGTGTACCAGGCCATCCTGGTGGACGCCGATATCGACAAAGGCGCCGAAGTTGGTGACGTTGGTGATCACCCCTTCCAGCAGCATGCCGGGCTTGAGGTCCTTGATTTCCTCCACGCCCTCCTTGAAGCTGGCGGTCTTGAACTCCGGGCGCGGGTCGCGGCCTGGCTTTTCGAGCTCCTTGAGGATATCGCGCACTGTCGGCTCTCCGAAGTGCTCGTCGATATACTCATTGGCCGCGAGCGACTTGAGGAAGCGGCTATCTCCGATGACCTCGATGATCGTTTTGTGGTTCTTCTGAAGGATGCGCTCGATCACCGGGTAGGCCTCGGGGTGCACAGCCGAGGCATCGAGCGGGTTGTCGCTGTTGCGCACGCGCAGGAAGCCGGCCGCTTGTTCGTAGGCCTTCGGTCCGAGGCGCGGCACCTCCAGTAATTGTTGGCGATTGCGGAAGGCGCCGTGCTGTTCACGGTAACTGACGATATTACCGGCCAACGACTCCGTCAGTCCGGCGACTTTCGCCAGCAAGGGGACGGAGGCGGTATTGATCTCAACCCCAACGGCATTCACGCAATCCTCCAATATCGCGTCGAGCTTGCGCGCGAGGTGATGCTGATTGACGTCGTGCTGATACTGGCCGACGCCGATGGCCTTGGGTTCGATCTTCACCAGTTCCGCCAGCGGGTCCTGCAGGCGGCGGGCAATGGACACCGCACCGCGCAGAGAGACATCCAGTTCGGGAAACTCGCGCGCCGCCAGTTCCGATGCGGAATACACGGAGGCACCGGCCTCGCTCACAACGATGCTGTGCAGATGCAACTCGGGGTGTTTCTTGATCAACTCTTTGGCGAGTTTGTCAGTCTCGCGCGAGGCGGTGCCGTTGCCGATGCTGATGAGCTCGACCTGGTGTTTGGCGGCGAGCCTGGCCAGGGTGGCGATGGACTCGTCCCACTGTTTCTTTGGTGCATGCGGATAGATCGTGGCGTGTTCCAGCAACTTGCCGGTGTCGTCGAGTACAACCACTTTCACGCCGGTACGCAGGCCAGGGTCGAGGCCCATGGTGGCACGGGTACCGGCGGGGGCAGCGAGCAGGAGGTCGCGCAGGTTCTCGCCGAAAACGCGGATCGCCTCTTCTTCGGCGCGTTCGCGGATGCGCATGAACAACTCGGTCTCCATCTGCAGGGCAAGTTTGACCCGCCAGCCCCAGCGCGCGCCTTCCATCAGCCAGTTGTCGGCGGCACGGCCCAGCTGTGTAAGATTAAAATGCTGTGCGACCATGGCATCACAGACGCCGAGGTCCGAAATCGCCTCGAGGTCGTCCTGTTGCGGCACAAACAATTTCACCCGCAACACGCCTTCATTGCGACCGCGGAACAACGCCAGGGCGCGATGTGAAGGGATATCTTTGAGTGCCTCACTGAAATCAAAATAGTCCTTGAACTTGGCGCCCGCCTCTTCTTTACCTTCGACCAGCGTGGACTTCAATTGGGCGTGTTCCCAGACATAGTCTCGCACGCGCCCCACCAGATCGGCCTCATCACCGACACGCTCAAGAAAGATATTGCGCGCGCCTTTCAACACCGACTCGGCATCGGCAAAACCGGCGTCCTCATTGAGATAAGCCAGCCCCGCCTGTTCCGGTGTGAGCGTGGGATCGTCAAGGATGGCATCCAGCAAAGGTTCAATACCGGCCTCGCGCGCAATCTGAGCCAGGGTCCGGCGTTTGGGCTTGTAGGGTGCATACAGATCTTCGAGGCGGGTCTTGGTATCCGCCGCGAGGATTGCTGTTTTTAAGTCTGCGCTGAGTTTGCCCTGCTCGTCGATCGACTTGAGGATCGCCTCACGCCGCAGCTCCATCTCGCGCAGATACAGCAGGCGCTCTTCCAGAAACCGCAACTGCGTGTCATCGAGGCCGGAGGTAGCCTCTTTACGATAGCGAGCGATAAACGGCACCGTCGCGCCGCCGTCCAGTAACTCCACGGCAGCATTGACCATCTGTGGTTTGACACTCAGCTCCTCGGCAATCTTCTCGATAATATTCATACAGCGATCTCACATCCACTACAAATAACGAGGGCGGATTCTAACAAATCCCGATCCCGAGTCCAGTTTCCACGACACGAAATCGTGTGATAAATTTACTCGCCATTGCGGGTGAGGTGTGCTTGCAATGTTTTGAATTAAAGGCGTCGGAGTGATTTTCGTTTAATCACAGAAACCTAATTACAGGGAAAAACAGGAGGCAGACCAGGATTAACTGAAATGTAAAAACTGGGCCAGAGAAATATGAATTATTAATATAAGAAAATCTCTCTCTGGCCCTGCTTATAAAAATGGACGCATATTTAAGGTTATGCGCTAAAGCTCCATAATTAACAGGGGCTAAATGATATTAAATAAATCACATTACCCCTTGCCACCAACAGCCGCCTGGCTAACACTATTCGAGCGAGTTAACTTGACACCATCATTACGAATGGAACATAACAAAATATCTAAGGAGATAGAGTATGTTCACGTCAATCCAATATCGCCAGTCCATTTTGAGTGTTGCAAATCATTACCGGGAATTGGAACGCCGGTTTGCGTGGTTACCTCCTTATTCAGTAGAAGATGGCTATCTTCTATATAAAAATGCCTATCAGGCGTCGTTGGGTTTTCTCGTCTGTGGACGCACCAGAATTAACGGACCACGTCAGCGCGTCGAAGGATCGAGTATTGAGGAAATCGACTTATACAATCTGGGCGCAACCAATCACAGCAGCGAAAATGCCGATATCCGAGCCTCGTTTACCGGGCGCGGCAGTGTCCTTCATTACAACAGTAACTGGCATTTTTTATTAAATGATTCATGGTTGCTGGGTGGAATTCACGCCAATCACGAGTTTCATCTGGCGTCTCCCAGACATATGAATAATTTAATAGATTCCAATGCGAGTGGCAGGTTCCTCACAGTGATGGGCCGGGAGCTGATTGGCCTGCTTGAATTCGGCTATGCATTCAAAAAAGTCGGCTATATGGGTCAGGAAATTGCAGTTTGTTTTGACAAGCAAAAAGCAAAGCAAGCGGACTTTGCCCGCTACTGGCAGGCGATAGATCGTCAGGAAAATGGTGCGAAATTAGATAATGGAATTGTTGATCGTGCTGCGCAGTTGCAATCACCGAGCACGGAAGATGTCGCCAACTGGCAGAAGTCCGTGCCGGGTAGTAAATTTTGAATGAAAGGGATTAACGGGGACGGAGGGAATAAATCAAAAGTAGCCTCGAAAATTGGGTCAAAGTAAAAACTGAATTAGTACTACCCCACTGTTTGACCACATGTTTTTTTACTCTGCCCCCAAAATCCCACAAGGACAGACCACGGTTAGGAGATATTATCAAAAAAGGAAGTGGGTCTTTTATGCGCGACTACCGACTGTCTACTCTATTTCGCTCTCATTGTCCTGCACGACCCTGTTTGTTCTTCACTCCTGCCATAATGGTTGGCTTGTTGCTGTCGTTGGGTTGTACCCGCACACCAGAGTTACCCGACTATTGGCCCACTGAGCACTGGCGTAGCGTTACTCCAGAATCGCAGGGCATTGATTCTGCTAAACTGGCAGAGGCACTGACGCTCGTCCGCAACAACAAGCTTCCCCTGCACAGCATGTTTATTGCCCGAAATGGCTATGCAGTGATGGACGACTATTTCTATCCCTTTGCTGACGGGGAGCGACACGACATCGCCTCGGTCACCAAGAGCATCACCGCCACATTGGTGGGGATGGCCATTGCCGACGGTTCAATCCCAAGTATTAACACGCCGATCCTCTCGTTCTTCCCAAATCGAACTGTTAACAACATGGATCCGCGCAAGCGGCATATCACCGTGGCGAATTTATTATCCATGTCCAGTGGTTTCGATTGTGGTTATCTGCCCGGCGAGCGCGAGCTCTTCGCTATGCGCGAGCACAAGGACTGGATTCAATATGCTCTGGATCTTCCCATGCGCACTGCACCTGGAACCGAGTTTGCGTATTGTAGTAGCGGCATGCACCTGCTCTCCGCCATCATGAGCAAAGCCACCGGGCAGTCAATGGAAGCTTATGCCGCCGTACGCTTATTCAAACCGCTGGGTATCAAGCACTGGTACTGGCCGGCGGACCCCGCGGGCAATTCGAGTGGATGGGGAGAGTTGCAACTGTTACCCCGCGATATGGCCAAGATCGGACTATTGTATCTCTATCGTGGCCAGTGGGAGGGTAAACAGATTGTGCCGGCAGACTGGATCAGGCAGGCGACCCACCCGCACATGGCGGTTCAGGGCAAGGGTGTGAATTATGGTTATGGCTGGTGGCTGTTGCAGTATGGCGGAACGCCAGTGATTGCCGCCCAGGGCCGGGGCGGTCAACGGATTTACATCTGGCCAGAAAAGAGAATCGTGATGGCTGTGACCGCCGGTGGCTTTAATCCCGATGAACTCGCCGGCCACTTTGCACAAGCCTTGCGCGCGGACAAACCGCTACCGGCTAACCCGCAGGCGGTGGCCAGACTCCATGCGATAACGGCCACACTCAAACTGCCACCGACAGCCCGGCCTGTAACAACTCCGCCACCGATTGCGGCGAATATCTCCGGCCGCTGGTACCATTTTGGATCAAGTTCGCTCGGTCTCGAGGCAATGATGTTCACTATTGCCGATAAAAAAATGGAAATGAACGTAAAGGTAGATGGTCGACAGTACACGTTTCCTGTCGGACTCGATGGTGTCTATCGGATCTCGAGCCAGACTCCCTCGACCTTACCAGCGGGTGTTCGCGCTACCTGGCAGGACGACGACACTCTGCTATTGGAATATGATGAAATCGGTCGAATCAATCACTTCACCTTCACTATCCGGTTCAGCGGGAATGCAATGGATGTCGACGTCACGGAACCCACGGGATTCTATCGGTTGAAATTGAAAGGTGTCAGTGTCTCAGGTTAAAAGCACATATCAAAGCTAAGCTATGGTCCCAATAGGGCTTGCAATAAAGGGTAAATAAATATGTTTGTTCACAAATACAGGCAGATTGGACTGGCATTCGCTGGCCTTCTTGTTTTTGTTGCCGCGGTATACCTTGGTAAATTGCCGGAATTCGGTGCGTTAGTTGCTCTATCTGGCGGCGTCATCGCTATTTCGAACTATGTTAGAACATCAAAAATCAAACGACTGGAGTGGCTACTTCAGCTATTTCACCGCTATATGGATGAGAAGAAATTTCGCCGGATTCGATACATAATCGTATTTCGGGTTCAGCCTGAATTTGACCGATTAAGAGATCTAATGAATCGACGAGCGGAACGCCAGGTTGATCGTCCGGTTGAGGATTTTGAACAGTCTCTAATTATGGATATGGATGATTATTTGAACTTTTTCGAACTGGTCGCGACGCTATGGGACCGCGGTGAATTAAAAATTGAAGAGATAAAGATTCTTTACCACGACTACATAAAGTATTTGTGGCAAATAGACTTTACTCACGCCTACATCACCACCTGGGGATTTGAATCGCTCACAAAACTTGCTACCGAGCTGTTTGGTAAGGGCCCGCTAACCGATACAGCTAATCCAAATATCAGCTAACAAGCCAATTTTATTGTATTAAATAACCAAGAGTTCCTGAGTAAATTAAAGGGATCAGAGTAATTTAATTAAAATCACTCCAACCTCTTATATCTCTTTAATACCTGACCTACGTCACTCAATACACTGGACATACATCACAAAAACAGGTCGCTAGAGACAGTCAAGTGCAGATTTCTGATTTCTGCAATATCACCGACAAAATGATAACACGATAACATTCTTTAAATAATTTCCCAAAATTTGACACACATTGTTTTGTTGGCGGGAAACTCTGGTTATGTTTTCCTGCCTCAACAGAAAAACGTAAATGCATATGGATACGACATCCTGGTTTATTCTGGCCGGCCTGCTGTTTCTGGGTATGGGCCTAACGGGCGATTCATTGAGACGATTGCCGTTCACATCGTCTATGGTGTATCTCGTGGTTGGCATATTGATCGGTCCAACCGCGCTTGGCGTATTTCACTTCAACCCGCTAAAACAGTCAGACCTGCTCCAGGTGATAACCGAGATAGCCGTCCTGTTATCGCTGTTCAATGCCGGCATGAAGTTTCCAACCGCGATATCCCTGCTTCGCTTGCGCACACCAATCTTGCTTGCATTCATTTCAATGGCATTAACTGTCGGATTTATCGCCGTATTTGCGCATTACCTGCTGGATTTTTCCTGGGGCGCTGCTGTACTGCTTGGAGCAATTCTTTCTCCAACTGACCCAGTGTTGGCAACCGATGTACAATTACAGCACCCCAAAGATCGCAATCGACTTCGTTTCAATCTTACCTGTGAAGCAGGTATGAACGATGGTAGCGCCTTCCCTTTTGTAATGCTCGGACTGGGGTTGCTCGGACAACACCATCTCGGGACACTCGGATTTGATTGGCTAGTCAAGGACTTTTTATGGGCGACTATCGGTGGTGTGCTGGTTGGCATCCTGGCCGGTATCAGTCTCGCTTACCTGATTTACCTGTACCGGCCTAAAACATATTCACATGGCTTTTGGGACGATTTCCTCATCCTTGGATTAGGTGCCCTGGTTTACGGTATCAGCCAGACCCTGCATTTCCAGGGATTTATTTCGGTTTTCATAGCTGGAATGTCGCTGCGCTATGCGGAAACCTGGATCATTATTCACAAACCAGTGCCAGCACCGCATAACCAGGATGGGCTCTCGGATCGCGTTTTAAATTATCAGGGACAGCTTGAACGCCTGAGCGAACTTATCCTGGTATTACTGGTGGGAGGAACTCTGTTTGTCGATTCGTGGAACTGGCGCGCTGTTGGATTGGCATTTTTTATTTTTTTTATCGCCCGCCCATTGGCGGTATGGCTTAGCCTTATTCCGAGCAGAACACCGCGCAGAATCAAATTGCTAATGGGTTGGTTTGGCGTGCGTGGAATCGGTTCGCTATTTTATTTAATGTTCGCTATTAGACAGGGATTACCTGAATCCCTGGCGTTGCAATTCATTCAATATACATTGATCGTCATTACCTTATCTATATTGATTCATGGCGTGAGCGTGAAACCCCTGTTAACCCGATTTGCGTATTGTTCACCCAGAATACAGAAAAAAGA
>JBECKZ010000228.1:0-40742 GCA_040235555.1 Thiohalomonadales bacterium
GATTGAATCTCGTCACCAACGTGGTACCGATTAAAACAACAGCCGTCCCAATCAACATACCGGCTGTAATGATTTCGTGTAAAAACAGATGCCCCCACAGGATGCCAAACACGGGGATGAGAAAGGTGACAGTAAGTGCGGAGGTGGCGCCGATGTCGCGGATCAGCCGGAAATACAACAACAGTGCCAGGCCGGTACACACGAGGCCGACGGCGAGGACGGCGAGAATGATACCTGTGCCTGGCTGCGAATTGACCGAGCTAAATGAGACGGCAGGTGCAATGAACAGGGCCGCTGCCCACATGCTGCCATGGGCATTGGAAAAACTGTCCACATCTTTTGCGGTCCTGGCGTAATTTGTTGCGAGCCCAAAACAAAAGGCCGCTAGCAAACCTGCGCTGATTGCCATCGCGGCCCCGGGTTGTGTGCTGAATCGGTCAAGGCCGACGACCAGTGCCACACCAATAACGCCCAAACCTAAACCGAGTGCACTGCGTTTGCTTAATGTGTGACGTTTCCAGACGACACCAATCACAGCACCCCAGATAGGCGAGGTTGCGTTCAGGATCGACATCTCGGAGGCACCCAGGGTTTGTGCCGCATAGGCAAACAGTAAAAAGGGGATGGCGGTATTGAACACACCGAGCATGAGATAGTGACGCCAATGGGCCCGGGCATTGAGCGGCCTGCGCATGGCTTTGGCGACAAAGAACAACAAGAGCATGGCCAGACTGACACGACTTTCGATCAAAATCACCGGACCGAGGACCGGTGCGCTTATGCGGGTAAACAGAAATGACCCACCCCAGATGGCGGCGAGGATGAACAGTCTGATAATGTCCGAGACTTGCATAAAGGCATTCTAACATCAGTGCAGGGATTGATTTCTTAAAAATATTGTTGATATTAAACTGAAACTAGAGAATCAGGTGCTGCTGTATTCGTTATCGGGTTATCTGTCAATATCTGATTGTATCTAAACTTGCACCATACCTATGACGCGGGTAAAAAGCCTCATATTTATTCATGCGGAAGTGAATACCGTCCTGAATTTTAGTGTCTCAGATAACTTTATTAGAATTTGTTAGTTTCTGGTAAAAAATGTCTAATTGATACTTATAGTAAGGCTTGTGTAGTTAAAATTAGACTTTTTTTGAGTAGAAGATATGTAATATACGTAATTATTTATTGCCCAAAAATTATAAAGGAAATCTTTGAGCAGTATTCTTTTGAAAAAGATTTATTTACTGCTCCATGATAGTTGGTTCTTTGACAGAAACGATGACATGATCTTCACTGATTGTAATAATAAATCAATTTGGCTAGTCTTTCATATCAGGGATCGCCTGCAACATGATTTAAACTTGATGTAAGTTTAATGTAAGTTTAATGCTGCAAGGTTAAAAGATAGTTCATATGGAGGTGTGTTATGCCTAATTTTAGTAATAGAAATTATGGTTGTCATTTTCACTTAAAAATCCTATTAACCATCACATTTTTTGTCAAAGTATCATCCGCTAATGCGTACATCATTAGTTATGACTTCACAGAAATATCCCTGGGTGCGAATACTAATCTATCAATCAGTGGTCACAGTATTTCGCTTTCTGATTCTTACGATCAATACAGCCAGGGAACTTTTGATATCACGTCTGCAGTAGATGATGGGAGTGGGGGCGTTAATGTGAATTATAATGCAAATATTGACCCATTTGATGACTATGATTCGCATATCACGTTTTCATTCAAAATACTTTCGAGTTATGGAGATATGAGTGTCGCGCCAGTCACTGTCAAGGGCTGGGGCGGTATTTCTTTTGATGGTGAAGTTCAATCAGAATATCCGTATTTAGGGGCATGCTGTGCGAGCTCTATCTATCTTATTAATGATCCGTTAACGACGGGGGTGTACTTCGGAGGAGGTTATGACTATAACCCTGCTACAGAGCACGGTACTACTATAGAGTCTGGTGCATTCGACAGTACATATACATTATTAACTAATACAACGTATTCTTTTAATTACCATGCAAATATATATGCAGAAAGCTGGGGTGACGGCTTGCAAGATCCACCATCTCATTTTGCATCCTGGTCTGATTATGATGCCTTTGTTGCACAGCATGGAACCTCGATAAACTCGTATGCGAGTGGAAATGGTAATACGAGTTACAATCTAAAATTATTGTCGATTGAGCAGCCAATTTCAGTCCCGGAGCCGAGTGGGCTTTTGCTTATGGCTTCTGGTTTGATCGGGTTAGGGAATGTTGCGAGGAAAGCTAAAAATCGTAAGAAGTGAGTGCATCATCATGTGATGAATGCTCAGCCTGGCTGGCGCTATTAAAACAATGTGGCACCAGTGCAGGCGTAGTATTGCCGGGAACAGTATAACGCTATTACACTATAAGTATGAGAAACGGCAACTATGTTGCCATCACAGGTTGTATCGCGCTGGCGGTTCAATAACGATTGACTACCTTTCCCATTTCAGTTTTGCTGGCACATGCAATCCTGTCTTGCCACTCAGTTTGTCTGACAACTCAGAGATGAGCTCGTTCACAGCATAGTCAGAAGACTGATCCAGTTGCATGTTACGTTCCTGTAACGGAATCTTGCGGAAAAGTCGGGATAATCTGATGTCGGCTAAACCGGTATCGCTGTCAGTCCAGACTGTCTTTACCGGGTTAAGCTGAATCAGTTCGGCTTCGACCCTGACCGGACGACAGACAACATCCAGCGCCCAAAAACCGGCATAACCCTCGGCGGTTTCTTCGACGGTTTCCTGTGCCAGATAGGCACCTGCGGTACCCTTTGCAACCGAGGTACCGATGCTGGCAATCGCTGCAGTAATCGCCAGGGTGGTGACAACCTCGAAAGTGATATATCCCGATCGCCAGGACGTCGGCGTCAGCCCGTAATCACTAATATTAAATCTCAGGATGGCATCGGCACCGGTGGCAATCTGGAGTTGTTTGGCGTCTGCCTGAGCAGGTATCGAGCTATAGGCGGTCTTCTGGATTCTATCAAACAACGGTTTTGCTGCTGTTGATGGGGTCACCGCAATAAGTCTTGGGTGCTTTGCCAAATCGGTGTTCATCATGGTCAATGTGTAGTGCCGGGAGTGACTGATACCCTGGGCAATCGGTGGTGCCGTGATGGTCAATTTTTGTTTGGTATCAGGTGCGAAGACTTTTTGCAGCCTCGCTGGCTGAATTTTCATCGGCGATTGCATCACCAGGATTTTCATGGGGTCGTGCTTGTGCGCCTGTTCGAACTGTAGACCCGGGGCGGTGGCACAACCACCAAGACCGGCGCCGGCCACACAAAGACAGGTAAAATAAGTTTGCCGTATCAAACGGGTCAGTTCAGGAATTCCAGACATAACCGATATGACTTCGTGAACATGGAATTGTTCGACAGCATATCCTGCTGGTCATTGATGCTTGCGTGCGAGTAGTACAGGCGAAGATACGCAGAAAAGCCTGACAGGCAGCACGGCATTTTGTGTTTTTACCAATCCATTACATCCCGCTGGCATGCCGGTTTGTTGAGCTGCCGGCCAGCTGCCTGATTCAGGCTTTAAAACGCTTATGCAAAATGTTAACTGCATAGCATTTTGCGTCTCAAGCTCACTATGTATACAGGCGAAATGAGATATGCGTAGCTATTTGAATAAAAAAGTGAATTTTTGGATTTTAGACTTTTCATCTCCTGCCGATATGTAAATCACCTGAAGTATCAATTAGTTAACAGGTAAGTCTGCTGAACGAATGGAATTATCCGTGAAGCACTAGGGACAGGCGTGAGCCTCACTGATCTTATTTGTATCGGGAAGTTAACAACTATGAACAGATTAATTGGCTTATGCGTTTTGCTTTGTCTGCTATTCGGGACTGCGAATGCGGAAGAGCTGACCAAAGAGCAAATCAAGGGACTGGATGAACAGGTCCAGGATATTAAAAAGGATGTGTTGAGTATTTCGGCACAACTGAATCTGCTGGAAGAAAAACTGCTTTATCCCTCCAACACCTATATCGCATTTTTCGTGTCGCTGGAAAAAGGTGCAGACTTTTCGCCAGATTCTATCCAGCTCACATTGGATAACAAGAACGTGGCGAACTACATCTACAGCTACAAGGAAGTGCAGGCCTTGCAAAAGGGTGGGGTCCAACGCGTGTTTACCAGCAATATTACGACGGGTGATCATAATTTACAGGTCGCCGTAAATGGCAAGCAAGGAGGCGATAAGAAAACAGATACAGGAACCCACACGGTAACCAAGGGCGTGGGGCCTGGATTTGTGGAGATACATATATCTGGCTCGGGTGTTGAATTCAGGGATTGGTAAGCTCGTGTCAATGTTGTTTCGAACACTGTTAGTCACCTTCGGTTTGCTTGGTGCGGTTAGCGTCTGCGTTGCAGATCGATATCAGGGTTCGCTAAAGGACTTGTATTTTGGCGAAGCCTTGTATCACGCCTACCAGCAGGATTATTTTTCTGCCATCTCCCGTCTCGACACCGAACTGGCGCAGTATTACGGTCTGGATGAGCCGGAAAAAAATTCCTTTCATTTTTACATTCACAACGCCGAATTCGACGTCGGTGATTTCGAATTATATTACCGTATGCACAGACGCGCCGGACGCGCGATCAAGGCGGTTATCGAAGGCAATGTCGAAGCGAGTGTACGCAACGGGGCCATCTACCGGCTGGCAAAAATCTATTATGAAAAGCAACAACCCCTGGATGCGCTTTCAACCATCGAGAAGCTCAAGGGTGAGGTACCGGAAAAAATCCGCTACGAAGAACCCTTTCTGCGTGCACAGATCGATATCGAGACCGGGAGATTCAGTGAAGCCATAGAACTGTTACGCAAGATCGAACATGCACCGGGCATGGAGGGTTTTGCCGGATATAACCTGGGTGTGGCTCTATTTAAAAGCGGCAAGGAACAGGAGGGCATTGCACAACTGGATAAGGTCGGGCAATTGTCCTCCAGTAACAAGGCCGAGCAGGCCATGCGTGACAAAGCCAACCTGGTACTCGGTTTTCGTCTGTTGGAAGCAAATCAGCCGTTACAGGCAAAGAAATACCTGGATCGTGTGCGCCTGAACGGGCCGTTTTCCAATAAAGCCTTGCTGGGTTCCGGCTGGGCAGCAGCGGCAGCCGGAAAATATGATCGTGCCCTCGTACCCTGGAGCATCCTGGCCAAGCGCAACATCACGAACAAGGCTGTGCAGGAGGTACTGCTGGGTGTCCCCTATGCCTATGGCAAACTGGGTGCCTATGGCAAGGCCGCCGTATTGTATGGAAATGCGCTGGAATCGTTCAGTCATGAACTCGATCGTCTGGACGCATCCATAAAAAGCATCCGTGAAGGCAAATTCCTTGCCGCCCTGATCCGGGAAGAAATCAAATCCGATAAATACTGGGTAGTGCACCTGCGTGAACTGCCGCAATCACCCGAGACCTATTATCTGCTGGACATGCTGGCATCTGATGATTTTCAGACGTCATTGAAAAACTATTTTGACCTGGCTGAACTGGAAAGGAAACTGGCGCACTGGGAAGGCTACATCGACGCGTTCGAAGAAATGACGCGCATTCGTGCCGCTTATTACGAACCGCTGTTGCCGCCTGTGGAAGCAGAATTCCGAACGCTTGATTCCAAGATGAAATTACGCGTGGAGCAGCGCGATCACCTGGATAAACGCCTCAAGAAAATGTTGATTTCACCGCGACCGGATTTCCTGGCGACGGTAGACGAAAGATTGACATTGCTGGAACTGGGTAAGATGCAAAAGAGTCTGCCTGCAAATGCGGATCAAAAAACGCGTGCACGCATTGCCCGGTTGAAAGGCGTTATTACCTGGGATATCGATACCGAATATCAGGACCGTTTCAGTAAGGCGAATAAACACCTGCATGAACTGGACGCGGACGTAGAAAAATTGCGCAAGATTTACCATTCGTTTGTCCGGACCCGCCAGGCTGCAACCCAAAGCTACAGAGGGTATGAGCAGGAACTCAATCAATTGCGAATCAAGATGCGTCGTGCTTCCGAGACCGTCAAGCAATTGATGGCCAGACAGGGCCATATGATTGAAGTCATGGCCATCAACGAGCTGGAGTTACGTCGCAAGCGCCTGGAGGTATATCAGGTTAAGGCCCGTTTTGCGATGGCTGAAAGCTATGACCGTGCTACCAAGGCACAACAGGAACAGGTCAAGGAGAAGTCAGAGAAGGCGGATGCTGCTGAGAAGAAAGAGAAAGTAGAGAAGACAGAGAAGGCAGGGAATACCGATAAGGCAGGGAATACCGATAAGGCAGGGAATACGGATAAATGATGCTGAAACGATTATTCCTCCTGTCACTCTCTCTCGTTGTTGCCGCCTGTGCCTCGATGGACAAGCATGGCCGAATTTCCCAGCTGGACGATGTCAAGATCGAGATCAAGGACGTTAATGTAAAAGACGGCCTTGATAAGGCCATGGCCGGTTATCAAAAATTCCTGAAGGAAACACCGGAGAGCCAGTTAACGCCTGAAGCCATCCGTCGCCTGGCCGATCTCAAGATCGAGAAAGAATACGGTGTGATGACCGATGAGGGGCAGACTGGTAGCGCAAACAAAACACCGGCAAAACCCGTCGAATCGGCACCCGCGGTTGTGGCACAGGATAAAGACGGGAAAAAATCCGTTAAAACGATGGATAAGGCAGCTGCGATCGCAGACCTGAGTGAATCCGAGAAAGCCTTTGAAAAACGTGCGACCCGGGTACAACCCATCAAATCTTCCAAGCCCGCTGTCCCCATTCATTCGGGTGAACCCGGCGCTGACCTGAAAAATGCCAATGCCTCCCAGGCCATTGCTCTATATAAAAAGCTGCTCGCCAAGTATCCCATGTATGAGCGCAATGACCAGGTGTTGTATCAGCTTTCCCGCGCCTACGAAGAAATTGGCGATGTGGATGAAGCCATGAAGGTCATGAATAGACTGGTCAAACAGTATCCCAAATCGCGTTATATCGACGAGGTGCAATTCCGGCGTGGTGAGTATTTCTTTACCCGCAAAAAATACCTCGATGCCGAAGATGCCTACGGTGCGGTACTGGCATTTGGGGTGGGCTCAGTATATTACTCACATGCCCTGTTCAAAAAAGGCTGGACCTATTACAAGGAACAGATGTATGAGGAGGCGCTTGATGAATTTATCAAGTTGCTGGATTACAAGGTCTCCATCGGTTACGACTTCGATCAGACCAGAAACGAGATAGAGAAAAAGCGTACCGATGACACTTTCCGGGTCATCAGTCTGTCCTTCTCCAATTTGGGTGGGGCGCAAACAGTCCAGGATTACTTCAAAAAAGTCGGTCCGCGCAGTTACGAAGACAACGTCTATAGCCATCTGGCGGAATTCTATTTTCAAAAGCGTCGATATAGCGATGCGGCTTCGACCTATAACGCCTTCCTGGAACGCAATCCCTTCAATAAAAAATCACCGTTTTTCAGTATGCGTGTGATTGAGATCTATACGAAGGGTGGCTTCCCACGGCTGGTTATCGAAGCGAAGAAACAATACGCCTCGACTTACGGTGTCAAAGCGGAGTTCTGGAAATATTTCAGTCAGAGTGAATTTCCGAAAGTGCTGGAAAATGTCAAAACCAATATTTTTGACCTGGCGAAATATTATCACTCTCTGTACCAGAACAAGAAATTCAGCAAGGACAAGCCGCAGAATTTCACAGAAGCTTCTCATTGGTACAGGGAATACCTGGCATCCTTCCCCAAGGATAAACAATCGCCGGACATCAACTTCCAGTTGGCTGAACTGCTGCTGGAAAACAAGAACTACGAACAGGCAGCGAAAGAGTACGAGCGCACTGCCTATGACTATCCGGTTAATGACAAGTCGCCCAAGGCGGCATATGCAGCGGTCTATGCCTACCGCGAGTACCTGAAAGTTGTTCCCGAGATCCAGCAACTACCAGTGAAACGCGACGTTATCCGCAGCTCAATTCGCCTAGTGGATAAATTTCCACACCATCCGAAGGCTACCATCGTGCTTGGCGCGGCGGTCGATGATCTGTTTGAGATGCATGATTATCCTTCTGCAATCACGAACGGTCGTCGGCTGATCAAGGAGTATCCCAATGCGGACCCGTCAATCCGGCGTGGTGCCTGGCTGGTCGTGGCGCATTCATCGTTTCAGCTGGAAAACTTCGCTGATGCCGAGGCTGGCTATACCGAGGTGTTAGCGTTGACGGCAAAGGACGATAAGAGCCGGGTCAAGCTTGTAGATAATCTGGCTGCTTCCATTTACAAGCAGGGTGAGCAGGCCAGGGCCAAGGAAGATTATAAAAATGCGGTCAGACATTTCCTGCGCATTGCTGCCGTTGCGCCTAATTCGAAAATCAGGCCAACCGCGGAATACGATGCTGCTGCCGTATTGATCCAGACTATGGATCTGGATCGGGCGGCCAAGGTGTTGTTGGCCTTCCGCAAAAACTATCCCGGACATAAGTTACAGCACGATGTCACCAAGAAGATTGCTTACGTGTACAAGGAATTGCAACGCTATACGGATGCAGGCAGGGAATACGAACGTGTAGCCGCAGAAGCAACGGACAGTGAAGTTGTGCGTGAGGCCATGATGACGGCGGCGGACATGTACACCAAGGCCAACGATACCGACAATTCATTACGGGTCTACCACCAGTTTGTGGCGAAGTTCCCCAAGCCGCTGGAGTTTGCACTGGAGACTTATTACAAGATCGCCATGATTTACAAGTCACGTCATGATATGGGGAATTATCGTTCTACCTTGCAGAATATTATTAACCGCGATGCCAATGCTGGTGCGGAACGCACTGACCGCACGCGTTACCTGGCAGCAGAATCTTCATTAGTCATTATTGAGCCACGCTTTGACGAGTTTGTTGCAATGAAACTGGTCAATCCGCTGAAGACGAGTGTGAAGCGAAAAGAAGCGGCGATGAAACAATTGATCAGCAGTTACAGCAAACTGGTGAATTACAAGGTTGCCGATGTCACAGCTGCCGCCACGTATTATCTCGCCGAGATTTACTACAACTTCAACCGCTCATTACTGGCATCGGAAATTCCCAAAGGGCTAAGTGCTGTGGAGTTGGAAGAATTCAAACTGGCGCTGGAGGATCAGGCCTATCCCTTTGAAGAGAAAACCATTGCCGTACACGAGAAGAATGTCGAGTTACTACACTCGGGTATCTACAGCCCATGGATAGATCGCAGTATCGAAAAGCTCGCCAAACTGGTGCCGGCACGTTTCGCAAAGTATGAGGAAACTCTGCCATACATCGCCGACCTCAACCATTACCGTTATATGCCGGCAACCCTGATCAGGGAGGAGGCACCGACGATTTACCTCGAGCACCTGACCGTTTTTAGATATCCGTCACAAAAAATGGATACAGATCCCATGAAACCGGCAGCAGCGGCCGAAATACCAGATAAGCCAAGCCAGCAAAGTGATAAGGCGGATCCAGGTCAGGTGCAAAAAGAGACCAAAAAACAACCAGTTGAGCAATAGAGTGATGCACCAGTCGATAGTGCCATGGAGGCAGCTAAAAGGACCCATTGTCGGGGACGATAAATGAGGTTAACCGCTCGGCAGTGACGGGCGAGGAACAGTTGAACGGGAATTTGTAACGAGAAATATGGAAGCGAATATAAATAGTGTAAAGCAGCGAAAGACCTGTCTGAACGGGTTGCGTTGGCTGGTGCCCGTCATCCTGAGTATTTTGGCATCGGCCTGTGCCACGACCGGTGGTGTACGTGGGACATCTGAGCATTCTCAAACTGCATCAGCGCAGCAGGCGAATAGCGTTTGTGCGCCAGGAAGTGACCAGACATCCGCTGCTCAACAGAATTGCGTGCACAAGGGTCCTATCGAGATTACTGAGAATCATCCCGTGGATCCGGAGATCAAGGATGAATTCCAGCAGGCAGTGGCTATGCTCAAGTTGGAAAAATATCCGGATGCAATCCGCCTGCTGAAAACCGTCACGGGCAAAACCAGCAAATTCACCGCGCCTTTTATTGACCTGGGCATTGCCTACGCAAATACCAGTGAGTATGACAAGGCGGAAGAAAGCCTTAAAAAGGCTTTGAGCATCAATCCCATTCACCCCGCCGCACTCAATGAGCTTGGACTGGTTTATCGCAAGACCGGTCGTTATAGCGACGCACGAAAGCTGTATGAAAAGTTACTCCAGACCTATCCGGATTATCTGCCGGCGCACAAAAATCTTGGCGTGCTGTGCGATATCTATATTCAGGACTTGAATTGCGCACTTGAACAGTACGAGGCTTATCTGCAAGTCGAACCGGATGACAAGAAAGTCAAAATATGGGTCGCTGACGTGAAGAGTCGCATGTGATTCGAGGAATACGCATGATGTGTGGATTAAAGCAAACATTCATAACCGTGGCACTGCTGTTAATAACCTTATCGGCAACGGCTAAAGATACAGAAAAAAAATCCGCTAAACCAAAGTCGTCTGGGGACGCTAAGGAATTATCGGGTATCTCCATTGTGGGCAACAAGGAGGCACCGAAGTCACTATTCATTGTGCCGTGGAAAAGCTCGGAAATCGGTGTCGAGACCGGGCTGGCATCAAGCCTGCTGAATGAGAAATTGAAGCCCGTAGACAAAGATGTATTTACCCGAGAACTGGATTTTTATGCCATCACCGTGGGCGAGAAGCCCTGATAGCTTAAATGAAATTAGTTAATACCAGACAACAGTATTGAACAGAAGGAGTAAGAAATGGAAGCCATTATTAAATTTATCCAAACAGGTGGGTTTTTTATGTACCCAATTTTGTTTGTGCTTGCGTTTGGTATCGCAATTTCCATTGAGCGTTATATCAAACTAACCCTGGTCAGAAACCAGAACCGAAGCATGTGGGATAAATTGTATCCTGTGATGGCGAAGGGCGATTTCGAGTCTGCACGTGAAATGACGTCGAAAAACAGTTCCACCATCAGTCGCCTGTTGAATGCTGGTCTTGAATTACAGGGCACAGTGCGTCGCCGGGATGATATCGAAATCGTCATGGAGGAAACCATGATGGAAATTATCCCGCAACTGGAAAAGCGCACGCCCTACGTTGCCTTGTTTTCCAATATTGCAACCCTGCTGGGGCTGTTAGGTACCATCATGGGTCTGATTCAGGCGTTTACTGCAGTGGCCAATGCCAACCCGGCGGAAAAAGCGGACTTGCTGTCCGCGAGTATCGCGGTGGCGATGAATACCACCGCTCTGGGTCTTATCGCCGGTATTCCATTGTTGATCGTTTATGTTGTGCTCACCTCAAAGACAGGGGAGATCGTCGATAGCCTGGAAATGGCCTCGGTGAAAACCCTGAGCATCATCACCAAGATGGCGAAACGCCAGCACGCAATGGCAACTACTCCGGCCACGGCCAGCGAATAACGCGGGGCTTATATGGGGCGCAAGCATCATTATCGTCAAGGCAGCAAGGCACCGCCGGAGCTGGAAATAACCACCTTCCTTAACCTGATGGTGGTGTTGGTGCCATTCCTGTTAATTACCGCGGTATTTTCGCGAATCACTATTCTGCAACTCAAACTGCCAGAGGGTTCCGGTGGCGCGAGTGACAAGCAAAAGGTCACCATCGAGGTCATTGTCCGCAGCAAAGGCCTGGAGATTGGCAACGGCAAGGGTATTGTCGGCACGATTCCCAAGGTTGATGGTAAATACGACTTCAAGAAGCTCAGCGAGTATCTGGTGAAAATCAAGAAAAATTATCCGGATAAAACGGATGCCACGGTTTTGATGGAACCTGATATCGAATACGACTACCTGGTCAAGACCATGGATGCGGTGCGCAGTATTGAGGTGAACCAGCCCGGGGCTACGCCGGGGACTACGGATGTAGTCCAGGCTGAGCTGTTTCCGGACATCTCCATAGGACAGGCGCCATGAAAACCAGTCGCAGGATAAAACGCATGTCGAGGAATCATAAAAAGAAGATTCCTTCGATGAGTCTGACCTCGCTGATGGATGTGTTTACGATCCTTGTTTTCTTCCTGCTGGTTAATACTGCCAATGGCCCGGTGCTGGATCCACCCAAACAGGTTACCTTGCCTGATTCGGTAGCGGAAACCAAACCGGCAGAAACTGCGGTTGTTATCGTATCCAATGACAATGTAATGGTGCAGGGGAAAGTGGTTATTGCATTAAAGGATGTTATCGCGTCGAAGCAGGAAGTTATTCCAGAGATAACCAATCGCTTAAAAGAAGTTAAACAACACGTAATCGGTGTTAGTACCAAGACCGTTGCTGAAAGCAGCAAGGTAACGATTCTATCGCATAAGACAATTCCATATCGGATTTTGCAAAAGGTGATGTCCAGCTGCACCTTGGCTGGTTATGGGACGATTAACCTGGCTGTTATGCAAAAGGCAAAACAAGGCTAGCAGGTGCAGATGTTATGAATGCCATAGTGCTGGAACAAGAAGATATTGCCTCACAGATCGATCGCTGTCAGGGCCGAATTGATATTTATCAGGGCGAGATAAAACAGCTTGAAGGTGAATTACAGTCGACCGAATCCCAGCTGGAAGAGTTTTCAGATGAAAGTCGGAAATACGAGGTGCTTAGCGCCTTAAGTGAAAACCTGGAAAAGCTGAATGAAATGGGCGCCAACTCCCTTTTCTGGGACGGCCTGATCAGGGAAGAGCAAGTCAATGACCAGCTCAACCGCCTGCGCGACAAGGCATCCTTTTTCGAACGTCGTATCAAAAAAGTCACGGACAAACGCGACAGTGTTCTTGCTCAGATCCAGGAAAAACAAACCGCTATTGAAAACCTCCTGGAAGATATCGAGGAACTTAAAGAGCGTGAGGAAGAATCGAAGTATCTATATGTAGTTGAGCGGGAGATTCGGCCGCTACCGGTTCGGCTCATGGTAATGCCATGGACCAAGAGCGACGAGGACGAAAAAAAGTACCGCAAGATTCTGCTGCTTTGCCTGTTAATCTGTATCTTTCTGGCGCTTGTTATTCCCCAGATCAAATATGCGCTTAAGGAAAGGGTTGAAGATACGCCTATCCCTGAACGTCTCGCGCGCATGATCAAAAAACAGGTGCCACCACCCAAGCCAAAACCGAAGCCGGTCAAGCCTGAAGAGTTGCAGAAGACAAATAAAAAACCAACCAAGAAAGAACGGGATGTTGCGCGTAAGAAGATCCAGGGTAAGGGTGTATTGGCATTCAGAAACAACCTGGCCAATCTTTTGAAAGATACCCCGGAGGCCAAGCTGGGTGCCGTTGCCGGTCTGAGTAACAAGGGCGCGACAGCGAGTCATGTGAGCCGTCATATTTTAACCAGTCAGGCAACCACTGGCAGTGGTGGTATCCGTACCTCGTCCCTGAGTCATGACGTCGCCGGCACAGGCAAGAAACTGGGTGGCGTGGCATTTACCCGGGTGACAAGTGATATCGGTACGGGTGAAGGCATGGATAACGATCGTCCGCTGAGTGATGGTCCGGGACCGTCGCGTACCGACGAAGAAATCCAGATCGTTTTCGATCGTTACAAGGCGGCGCTGTATCGGATTTATAACAGAGAGCTTCGCGCCAATCCGACCCTGCAGGGCAAGATGATCATGCGTATCACCATTGAACCTGATGGCACGGTTTCCAAGTGCAGACTGGAATCAACCGACCTGGCATCTAAAACCCTGGTGGACAAAATACTTGAACGGGTAAGGCATTTTAATTTCGGTAAAAAGGCCGGTGTGCCGAGGATTACCATTCTCTACCCGATAGATTTTCTGCCTGCATCATAAGCAAATGGGCAATATTTAACAGGTGCAAGGAGAATTTTAGTGACAGAGGTTGCAGGTTGAACAACTTAGTTAAAACAGCGGCTGTTTAGAGTCGAAAGGTTTTAGATATACGTGTCTCGTATGGAAAAGATCACAAAGATGATGCTGGTGAGCGCGTGCGAGTCAAGGACAGAGATGATTCGCGGGTTGCTGGTGAAATGTAAGAGAAGATTGGTAACGGAAAATCAATTAACAAAGATAGTGTGTACTCTATGGGAAGATATGCGAATGTGTCGGAGAAATTATGCTTGGTAAGGGAGATCTCCGTCGATTTTCCATTGTTGCTTCAATTGCAAGCAATCATATTGGTTTGTGCTTTCATCAATCGAAATATTCTCAGTTTCTCCAGCCTGATTAACGCTGGCAGCCAGATTTTCGATTTCTCAGTAGCTTGTTGTGTAATCGACAGCCACCCTGATAGTCATTGTGTTCGTTGTATTCCCGGGTTTCCGGCAGATGTGTTGTCCGTTGGGAGTCAGGTGTGGGCTGCATATTGATGCCATTGATGATAGCCATTAAGGCGCCCATGACAGCAGCATGGATGGTCATGTGTTCGCGGTTATTCCGGATACAGGCGCGTCTTAGCATGTCCTGTGCAGTGAATACACCGCCGCAGGCGACTGCCTGCAATGTGTCGGACAAGGCTCCCCACTCGAATTCGACCAAACAATCTGGTAAGCGCAGCATTGTCGTACGACTGCTGGGTATTTTGTTTTTGCTCGGTGCAGCCAACTTTGCACACGCCGGTACCGACTTTTGTAGTCAGTATCCGCTCGATGCGAGTGGTACCTTCCACGTCATTGATGGTAACAGCGCCTCACTGGATGTCCTCACGCTGCCATCTTCCATCGGTATCGATGCCAATTGTTATTTCGTAAATTTTCCTATCTCGAGCAAATGGCCGTCTGGTCTGACCTCGACCCTCAATTTCAAGGACGATGGCTTCCTGGCGATCTTCGAGAACGTCTACTACAGCGGCAACATGGCGTGTGCGACAACCACAACCAAGATCTGGTTCGTTAACAACGCGACATACAACCCCAATAACAGTTGCCAGGACCTGTTCATTCCTGTTGAGACGATTGGCAAGGCGATACCCGGACCCACCGCGACCGTCGGCGTGCCGTTTACCTATACGCTCACGGTGCCGGTGCTGTATGACCCGTCGACGAATACCTATTACAACCAGCCATCAGCCAATAGTCTGATCGATGCCACGATTTATGATGATCTCACATCGCTGCAGGGCCCTAACCTCACAGCTACGGGTGCATCGCTCACCTATCTCAGTAATACCGCTTATACCATCAGTACCACCGGAGTGAAGACCGCAATTGGTCCGCTCAATCTTTATATCGGTACCAAAGCATATACCGACATGACGGTCACCGGGGATAACACCAAGCATTTACTCTTTGACTATTCAAACAATCCCGCGCTGCAAAGCATCCCTGCCGGTACCCAGGTTGTGATCGAATTGACGGTTGTACTGGATGACGTCGCGACCAATACAACGGGTGCATCGTTCATCAATACTGCTAACTGGTGGTTCGGGCGAAGAATCAACACTGGTACAGACACAAATCCAATATATACAGATTTTGCACCGTTACCCGGCCAGGCAGGGATATCGGCACCCATGACGATTGCCAACCCCGACCTGATCATGACCAAGACGGCGTCGGTCACCAACCTCAATGTTGGCAGTACCGCGACCTATACCCTCGATGTGCAAAATGCCGGCGGCAGTGATGCCTGGAATGCCACTATCACTGACAACATCCCGACAGGGATGTGTAATTTCGATCCGACTACACAGACGATCACTGCCCAGGTATTTGCCGCCGATGGGACAACGGCGGTGTCGTCGCCGCTGGTGAATGGTACGGATTTCACGGTGACCTGGGCGCCATATTCGAATGCGAGTTATCCCGATGTCGGTTGCCAGCTGGTCTTTAATTTGCTCACCTCGGCGACGAAGCTCGCTCCGAGTCAGCGCCTGATCATTACTTACCCGGCGCAACTGGATGCCGGTATTGGATCCGGCAATTTCACCAACGTTGCCGGTGCAACAAAATGGTACAACGCCGATAGCACTAATACTTCACGCGTCTCTTTTACCAGGACCCTGACAACCGACGGCACGCCGTCCACGGTGGATTTCCAGGATGCCTTTACCGTCACGGCCGCAACGGCCGGTTACTATTTCCTGAAAACGGCACAGAACCTCACCACCGGTGCAGTAGAAGATGCGACCACCGGCCTGACCGCTTTCCCTGGCGACACCATTCGCTACACGCTGCAGATCCAGAATTTTAATATTCCGGAACTCACAAATGGGACTGTCACCGATGACCTGGGTGCAATAAGCGGAACAGCATTTCAGCCGGGTACCCTGACCCTGGCCTCTGTCAGTCTTCCACCCGGGGCGACATATACTATATGTGCGTCCTGCGGCACCGCTGGCACTGTCACGATTAATAATCTGACTCTGGCGTCGAATACACAGTATTACATTTCCTTCGACATCAAGTTATCCAATACGCTGACGAACGGCAGCGTGGTCTACAACCAGGCCTCTATGACGGGTGTGCAGAGCACCACGACGCACTCCGGCAACAGTGACGATCCCTATGTTAACGGAACGGTAACGTTAGATGCCCCCTCTGGTCAGGATCCCACTCCGGTGACGATCCAGACACCGGGTGCCCTGAGCAAAAGCAATCCGGCAAAGACGACGGCAACCATTGGCGAGACCTTCACGTATCAAATAAAAGTACCTGCAGTGCCGGTCAACGTCCCACTGTATGACGTCAAAATCGTGGACCAGTTGGCGAGTTCGGCGGCCAACATGTCTTTTGTCAGTGCCAGCGTGGTGTCAGGCGGAACGTGGAGCCTGGTGAATACCGGCACGGCCACTTCACCGGTGATCGAAGATCAATCCACAGGGATCGATATTCCTGCTGGCGGGCAGGCAGTGATTAACATCACGGTACAACTAAATAACACCACCACTAACGTGGCCGGTCTGAATTTTAGCAACACTGCCTATTACACCTATAACAAGGTCAATGGTGATGCCACCACGCAGGGTATTGGGGCGGCGAATACGACCGCGAATATGACGGTGGTCGAACCGGCGCTGACTGCAACCAAGACAGTGAGTTATGCCTCACCCCTCGGCAAGGCGATCACTGCGCCGGCAGCAGTAGGGGATGTTCTGCAATACACCATTACCATTCCTAACGGTGGCACATCGGAGGCTTACGATACCGATGTGCTCGATTATTTACCGGCTAACCTCTCTCTGGTTGCCAATTCCGCCACTGCAAGGATTGGTGGTGTTGCAGTCAATGGCTTCGTGGCCACACCGACAACACTGGCCAGTGGCGCACTGGTGTGGGGTTTCCAGAATGGTGATGGCACTCTCGATATTCCTGTTGGCCAATCCCTGGTACTGACCTATCAGGCAACAGTACTGGCAGTTAACGGTACACCGATCAGCAACAACGCCTATGTGGACTGGTCATCACTCGATACTGCAATCACTGGAGAGCGAAACGGTGAAGGCTGTCCGACCACAACTGCACCCAATACTTATTGTTCTGGTCCTGCGTCCACCAGTGTAACCACAACCGATCCGACGACACTGACCAAGTCGGTTGTCTCCGATACTTGGACCACGCCGCCGAGCACGGCCAGCGACAGTACCGTGCGCATCGGCGATACGGTAGTGTTCAATCTGGCATTGACCCTGCGCGAAGGCACAACTGACAACGTCGTCGTGAGTGATACCTTGCCAGCCGGTTTGGCTTACGACAGTACGATTAGTGTCAGTCCGGCATCGGGCGGTAACTTTACCTACACCGTTGCCTCGCAGCCAACCACGGGTGCGACCGGTTCGATCACCTGGAATCTCGGCAGTATCAGCAACGCTGTCGATAACGACCTGACCAACAATACCCTGACGATCCAGTTCCGGGCCAAGGTGCTCAACAATACCCTGGCGCAGACACCAGTGGCGCAACTGCTGACCAACAATGCGTCACTGAGTTACAGCATAGGTGGAGTGGCAGCAACGCCCAAAACTGCCAGCACGGCCGTCAATGTCTGGCAACCGCTATTGACTATCTCCAAGACTGCGGCGCCGGCACTCGGGGGTACCGTACTAAGCGCCAGCGAAGATGTGAACTACACGGTCAGCATCGCGAACACGGGCAATGCACCGGCATATAACACGGTCTTGCAGGATACGCTGCCGGTTGGCGTGCGTGGGTCTGGTGTCAGCACGGTAAGCATCGTTCTCACCGACGGCACCACGACATCAACCCTTGCCAATCTTGCACCGACTTACAATGCCAGCACCGGCGTGGCCGTGTGGAACTTCGATACGGGTGCAGCAAATGCCTATGCGATCCCGCCTGGTTATACCTTGCAGGTGGAATATAAAGTCACCACCGACGCGACGCTGGGCGCAGGCCTGACCCTGACCAACTCGGCGCAGGTTCTTCACTATTATTCGTTCGACAGTGCGGATGTACCAACGGGTAGTGTTGTATCGGATCGTCAGGACTACGGTGCAACTGGCACGGCCACCACGACCCTCACCACTGCCGCAGCGTTAGCACTTTCCAAGCAGGCGCTCGTTTCTACCGCCGCGATCGGTCAACCCTTTACCTATCGCATTACGGTACCGGCCACGCCGCAGAGCACGGCGTTGAATGATGTACAGATAATTGACGATATTAGCCTGGCCACGACAGGCGTGAGCCTGAGTTATATCGGTGCCAGCGCACACCTCGTTTCAAACACGAAGACCTGGAGCAGCCTGACCAATACAGGTACCGCGACAAATCTCGTGCTGGTGGATAATACGAGCGGTGGCCTTGATATTCCTGCCAATGATCAGTTGGTGGTGGATGTCACGGTGGTCCTGGCCAATGACACAACCAATAACACCACCGGTAAGTCGTTTACCAACACAGCGACTTACAAATACAACAGCGTTAACGACGATAACAGCACCGTTGCCAATGGCGCACCGGGTGCGAGTGGTGCCGTCACCATTGTCGCGCCCAACCTGATCATGGATAAAACCGGTCCGGCGACCATGTACCTGGGCGCGGCAGGCAGTTTCAGTCTGAACGTGCAAAACACCGGTTCTGCCACGGCCTGGAATGCCGTGATCACTGACATCCTGCCGTATAAGACAACCGTACCAACGGGCGGGATGTGTAGCGCCGCACCCACTATTACCAGTGCAGGCATTTACAATTCGAGTAACGCACTGGTGACCAGCTTGACCGCCGGTACGGATTTTAGTGTCAACTTTGTTGGTGCACCTAACTGTACTTATACAATCAGTTTACTGACTACGGCTGCGGCGATCCCGGCAGGGGATCATCTGCTCATTACTTACACCACGAATCTCGATCCGGGCAGTGCCAGCAATATCCCCTTGACCAATATCGCTGGTGCGACCCAGTACCTCAGTGCCGATCCGAGTGTGGCCGGTGCGACGGGTAATGTGCATACCTATAACAATACCCTGACCGATGGTACGCCGACGGTTACCGATTTTCAGGATGCCTTTACCGTTACCACCGCTGCACCGACGCTGACGTTCACCAAGAATGTGTACGATGTGACGACCAGTTCTATCGGTACCAGTGCGCATCCCGGTGACGTGTTGCGTTACACCATTACCATCAATAACACCGGTGTGGTGGATGCGACCAATTTCACACTTAGCGACGATCTCGACAATTTCAACAACCCGGCGATGTTCGTGCCCAATACCCTGGCGGTTACCACGATACCGTCCGGCGCCGTCAATGCATCAAGCCCCACCGGTGGCAGCAAGGGCACCGGCTTGGTATCGATTAGCAACCTGAATGTCGCTGCCGGCAACAGCATTACCATCGTGTATACCGTGCAGCTGGTGCCGGTGATCGATAGTGGCACCGTGGTGCTCAACCAGGCCCAGATTGCATCGCCCACGATTGTCACCCAGTACAGTGATGATCCGAATACGGCGAACGCGAATGATCCGACGCACACCACGATCACGTCAGCACCGAAGTTCCAGATATACAAGACATCAGCGGATTTGACCGGCTCGGCCACCATTCTGCTGCCGGGCGACGAACTGCAGTACACCATCACGGTGAAGAACATCGGCGATGAAAACGCGATCAACGCCTTACTGAAAGATCAGATCCCGGCCAATACGAGCTACGTTCCTGGCAGTACGACGTTAAACGGGATGACGTTGGCAGATGTAAATAATGCCTCACCGTTGCAGAACGGCCTGCTTATCTACTCCTCAGCTGACACCACGGCAGGGCACATGCCTGCCGACAGCAGTGCGAGTACTTCCAACGTGGCCACGATCACTTTCATAGTGAAAATCAACGCCGGTGTGGTCAGCGGCACCGTGATCTCCAACCAGGGTTTCCTCACTGGCAGTGGGGCGGGCAGTGGACCGTTCAACGAAGTACCGTCTGACGATCCGGGTACGGCCGTCCTCAACGATCCGACTCGGAACGTCATCGGCAATGTGCCGCTGATTGACGCGATGAAAACCGTCAGGCTCAAGACCGACCTCAATGGAAACGGCTACGTCGATGCAGGCGATGTCCTGGAGTACACCATCACGGTCACCAACTACGGCAAGGTACAGGCAACCGGTGTAACCCTGACCGACGCGGTGCCCGTCAATACCACTTATTACCCCGGTTCAACGACCCTCAACACGGCGCCGGTGAGCGATCCCACGCCGGGCGTTTCCCCACTGGCGGCCGGCATCCCCATCAACTCGTCGGATACGACGACACCGGGTTACCTGTCTCCAGGCGGCACCGCGACGATCGTGTTTGATGTGACTGTCGATGCCACGGTCGGCACGGGCGTCGTGATCAGCAACCAGGGTTATGTCGCATCTAACGAACAGGCCACGGAGCCGACTGATGCTGACGGTAACGACAGTAATGGTGATCAGCCTACTGTGGTTGTCACTGGCAATGCCCAGCAACTCACCATCACCAAACAAGTCAGCGTAGTTGGCGGTGGTCCTGCATTGGCTGGTGGACAACTGGAGTACGTGGTGCAGGTCACCAACATCGGCATGGTGCCAGCCACAAATGTGATTATTACTGACAACCTTGATGAAGTGACACCGGGTTACCTGTCATACGTTAACGGCAGTGCCACGCTTAATGGCACAACCCTCGGTGTCAGTTACAGCTCACCGTCCTTGACAGCAGATTACTCGACGACGTACGGGCCATTACAGCCGGGGCAGTCTGTGACTCTGCGATTCCGCGCGGATCTGAACGCAACACTGCCGATCGGGACCACGGTCACCAACCTCGCTCGCACGTACTGGAACCTTATGAGCCAGACGGCCAGTGCGAGTGTCTCCATTCAGATTGGTGGCACGCCAGGTGCTGGGAGTCTTGCCGGTCGTGTCTGGCATGATGAGAATTTCAATAAAACCTATGACATCAGCGAGCAAAGTCTGGCTGGCTGGAATGTCGAGGTCTGGTTCAAGGGTAAATTGCTGGGGACTGTCCAGACCGATAGCAGCGGTAATTATCAAATCACGGGCCTGGTGCCCAATTACCTGAGCACGGATCGTTATGAGCTGCGTTTCATTGCTCCGGGTGCCGGTGCCAACACCGCCAAGCTTGGCAAGGCGGATTCCAGCTCGACCAACAGCTCCTACACGTTTATCGACGGCCTGCAGTACATCGGTAACATCATCATTAACTCCGGTGAAAGCCTGCAGAACCTCAACCTGCCCATCACGCCCAACGGTGTGGTCTATGACTCCATCGTCCGCGTACCGGTCGCCGGCGCAACAGTCACGCTGTTATCAACATCGACCAATATGCCGGTGTCATCTGCCTGTTTCGATGACCCGGTTCAGCAAAACCAGGTGACCACGGCTTACGGTTATTACAAATTCAATCTCAATTTCAGCCAGGCCGACTGTCAGCCCAATAGCGATTACCTGATCCGGATTACCGCACCATCCGGTTACGTCAATGCTGAATCGATCGCCATCCCACCGCAGACGAATGCCGCGACTGCTGCGTTTTCGGTGCCCAACTGTGTCACGACCGGCACCGGGGATGCGATACCGACGACCACAGATTACTGTGAAGTCCAGACCTTCAGCGGTGCTCCGCAGCTCAGCATCACCGCCGGTTCAGCACAAACGAATTATTATCTGAAACTGACCCTAGCCAATGTCACACCGGGACAGAGCCAGATTTACAACAACCCCATTCCGCTCGATCCCGATCTGGGAAGCGCGGTATCCATCAGCAAGACTTCGCCCAAGGTGAATGTCATTCGCGGCGAACTGGTGCCGTACACCATCACCCTGAACAACAGTCTGATCGTACCGCTGACCAATCTCACCATCTTTGATGACTTCCCGGCCGGGTTTAAATACGTCAAGGGTTCGGCACGGCTAAACGGTGTTGCCACGGAACCGGTCATCAGTGGTCTGCAATTGAGCTGGAACACTACGATCCCGGCGCAGACCACCATGACCATCAAGCTGTTGCTGATCGTCGGTGCCGGTGTGCACGAGGGTGATTACGTCAACCGTGCGCACGCCTACAGCAACCTGACCAACAGCAATGCCTCAAGTGAAGCCAGTGCCACTGTGCAGGTTGTGCCAGATCCCACCTTTGATTGTTCCGATATTATCGGCAAGGTCTTCGACGACAAGAACCTAAACGGCTACCAGGACAAGGGCGAAAGAGGCATCGGTGGCGTGCGCCTGGCCACCGTGCGCGGTCTGTTGATTACCACGGATCCGCACGGGCGTTTCCACGTGACCTGTGCCGCGGTACCCGATGAACAACGCGGCAGTAATTTCATCCTCAAGCTGGTGAACGCAGCCTGCCCAGCGGCTACCGCGTCACCACCGAAAATCCGCGGGTGCAGAAACTGACACGCGGTAAGGCGATGGATTTCAGTTTCGGTGCCGCACTGCATCACGTGGTGACCCTGGATATTGCTGACGGTGTGTTCGAACACGATTCCACCGATATGCGCACGCAATGGGTGCCCAGGCTGGGCCTGCTGATCGAACAGCTGCGCAAGGCACCATCGATATTGCGCCTGACCTATCTCGCCGATGTGGAAAACAAGTCACTGGTCGAAGCTCGAATCGATGCGATCAAGGATCGCATCATGGCGAAATGGAAGCAGGTGGGTAATTATGAACTGACTATCGAGACCGAAGTGTTCTGGCGCCATGGCGGGCCTGTCGATAAGGGTGGGCTTAGCCAATGATGCGTGGTTGCCTGTCTCATGCCCGGAACATTTTGGTGCTGCTTGCGGCGTTGGTGGCGACGCCGGCACTGGCCGAGACCACGACACTGATCGTGCCCAGCGATAATGCCGGCAGTGTTGTCCAGACCCCGAACCTGGGCAGCAATGTGGAAGTCCAGTTGGACAGCGATGCCAGACTGCAACAATGGAAGCAGGACGACAGCGAATACCTGAAGAAACTTCAGTCCAAGGTGGAAGTAAAGCAGGTGACAAAGAAACATGTGGTCACCAAGAAACTGACCAACGTGGTCCCGCCGATTCATTTTGCTTCCGGTGAGGCCCAGATACCGACGGAATACATCGAGAAATTGCGGAAGATTCTCGAAAGCATGCGTGATCGCGTAAACGTGCGCCTGCACTTTGTAGGTTATACCGATAACCAGCGCTTGTTTGGCGCAGCTAAACATAAATACGGCGACAACCTTGGCCTCTCGAAAGAGCGTGCCGGCACTGCGGCGGAATTTTTTAAGAATGCACTCAATCTGCCACCCGAAGCGATCTCGTACGAAGGCCTGGGGGAGAGTAATCCCATCGCCAGTAATGTCACGTCCGCGGGCCGGGCCCAGAATCGCCGGGTGGAGATCGAAGTCTGGTATGACGAAGTCAGCAAGGAAACCGTGGATGAAAAGGTCACCGAGCAGGCCAAGACCCGACGCATCAAAGTCTGCCGTGTCGAAACCATGTGCCTGTTGCATTACAAGGAAGGCCACTCCCGCCGTGCGGTACTGAAAAACCTGGTGCCGCCGCTGCATTACGGTGACGGCGTCGATGTGATCCCACAAGAATTTCTCAATCACCTGCAACAGGCTTTGCAGAATCTCAAGGACAAGAGTAACGTGCAAATGCGCTTTATCGGTTATAGCGACGATAGCCAGTTAAGCGGTCGTGATGAGCGTATCTACGGTAACAAGCTGGGCATTTCCAAGGCAATTGCACGCCGAGTGGCGCTGGCGGTACAGGATGCCATGCACCTGCCCAACGCGGCCATTGCCAGCACCGGCAAAGGTTCGGACTATCCGGTGGCTTCCAACAGTTCGGAGAAGGGCCGTGCACTCAATCGCCGGGTGGAAGTGGAGTTCTGGTACGACGATGCCATGGAAGACTTGCCTACCACGCCACAAATCTGTCCCGAGGCGGCCGCCGCGGAAACCGTGGAACGCATTTACAATCCACCAGACGGCGATCTGCCTTCGATTTACTTCAACAACGGCAAGCCAGTCATCCCGGACGGTCTTGTGAACAAGATCAAGGATGGCATGACCGCCGTCGCCGATAAGGGTAACGTGCGCCTGCGCTTCATCGGTTACACCGGCAACCAGCGTCTGGATCGCCGCACCGCCATGGTTTATGGCGACGATGTGGGCCTGTCTACCTCGCGTGCGCGCCGTGCCATGGAAGCTGTCAAGAACATGATGGGGCTGACCGCCAAGCAGGCGGAATTCGAAGGACACGGCTTCGTGGCTTCCAAGGACGTGGTCAATGCCGGTTTCGTGGGTGCGGAACGGTCCAAGGTGGAAGTGCAGATCGTCTACGACGAACTCGCTATGCTGGACGACAACGAGGGCGTAGCCATCAAACGCATCACCCGTGATGTGACAACGCAGAATCCGTTTGCGCTCAACCTGATGCGTATCTCCGTGGATGGCCAACCGCTTAACGATCCTGGCAAGAATCTCGCCGACGTGGAGCGCTGTACCGACGTGGCCCTGGATAAGGCCGACGTGGAATTCAAATACGATGATCTGAAATTCAAACCGCGCCTGAACGTTACTGCGTGGCCCAACGTCATTGGCGTCCAGGACAACAAGGACACACCGTTCGTGGAAAACCGGACAACGTTCCAGCTCTACACGAACTATCCGGCCTTCATCACCCATGCAGAAGTGCGCATCTTCGCTGCGCAGCAATCCACCCGCGATACGCCGCTGGAAGTGATACCACTTGGGGCCGGTGGTCTTGGCGAATGGCAGTTCAAACCAAGTGACAAGCTAATCTATACCGCACCGAAAACGGCATACCAGTACCTGGTGCGCGTCTACGGTAAAGACGGCGCTTTCGATGAAACCAAACCGCAGACACTGTGGGTGATCGATCAGCCACAGACCGATCGCAGTAAACAGGATCAAGACAAGGAACTGCTGGTGGGCTACGGCGAGAATCGCCTGGGTCTGGAAAACATTCACTTGCCCGATAACAGTGGCACGGTATCAGTCTTCGGCCATGATGTACCCGAGGGCTACCAGGTCTGGTTCGGTGGATATTCAGTACCGGTGAGCGACAAGGGCAAGTTCGGTGCCGAGTTGATCCTGCCGCCGGGACTACATTCGGTGGAAGTGTCTATCACCGACAAGGACGGCAACGGCAATGTCTACCTGCGCGATCTCAAACTCAAGAACAGTGACTGGTTCTATGTGGGCATCGCGGACCTGACGGCATCACGCGACAAGACCAATGGCCCGGCGCAACTGGTCACCGGTGACAAGACGCATTACGACAACGATTTCGCGTTTGATGGACGACTGGCGTTTTATACCAAGGGCAAGTTCAGCACTGGTATCAAGTTAACCGCCAGCGCCGATACTCGCGAAGGCCCGGTCAAGGATCTGTTCACCAACTTCGTGGAGAAAACCCCGGACGCGGTGTTCCGCCGCATTGATTCCGACTACTACTACCCGACTTACGGTGACGATAGCACGCTAGAGCAAGATGCACCCACCTCCGGCAAGTTTTACGTCAAGCTGGAGAAAGATCGTGACTACGCCATGTGGGGTAACTTCAATATCTCTTACACCGATAACACCCTGGCTCACGTGGACCGCGCGCTCTACGGTGCCAACGTCAACCTGGATAGCGACAACACCACCCAGTTCGGCGAACGGCGTTTTGGGGTGAATGCCTTTGCCGCTGAACCGGGCACGCTGGCGGCGCGCGATGAACTGCGCGGCACCGGAGGTTCACTCTATTACCTGCGTCACCAGGATATTCTCACGGGTTCGGATCGGATTCGGGTGGAAGTGCGTGACGCCATCTCGGGCGAAGTGGTCGGAGTCAAGAACCTGGTCACCGGCCTGGATTACGACATCGATTACCTGCAGGGACGCGTGCTGTTGCGCCAGGCCTTGTCATCCTTTGCGGCCAGCACCCTGTTGATCAGCAGCGGGGACTTGAGCAGTTATCAAACCTACCTGGTGGCGCGTTACGAATATACCCCGGGCTTCGATAACATCAAAGATGTTGCCAAAGGCGGGAATGCTCATTACTGGTTTGGTGATCACGTGAAACTGGGCCTGACCGCCGAGAATCTGGATAGCGGTGCGGGCAGTGACAACTCCAGCCTCAACGGTGTTGACCTGACTCTGCGCAAAAATACTAGTACCTGGGTACACCTGGAACAGTCCACCACCCAGGGACTGGTTTCGACTTCATTATTATCCAATGACGGTGGCTTCAGTTATCAGCAGGCGGCCACAGCAACGGACGTTAACGTACGTGCCAACGGGCAACGTATCGACGGCAGTCTTAATCTAAACGACGTCACCGACATCGTCGACGGCCGTTTTACTTTCTTTCACCAGCAACTGGATGCCGGTTATTCCGCGCCCGGCCTCAGTGCGCCTACGGACACCACAGTAAGCGGCGGCACCTTGCTGGTTAACGCTACCAAGGCGACCAAGGTCAAGCTGGATGTGGTGAACAAGGATCAGCAGAACGCGTTACACGTGGACGCGACGGAACTGGATGTGAGCTATCAGCTTACCCACAACTGGCGCATCGAAGGTGGCTTGCGTCATGAAAAACGTGAGGATCATTCACCGGTGGTGGTGGCGACCCAGGAGCAGGGTGAGCGCAATGACCTCGCCGTGAAACTGGGTTATGATTCTACCCAGCGCTGGAGTGCTTACGGCTTCCTGCAACAGACCACGCATGTCACCGGCAACCGCGAGAAAAACGGCCGCGCCGGTGTCGGCGGTAAATACCGCACCACGGATCGTTTCAGTGTCAACGGCGAGGTCTCTGGTGGTGACATCGGGACGGCGGCGAGCCTCGGCACTGAATACAAGATGACGGATCGTACTAATATATATAGTTCCTACGCCCTGGAGAACGGACGCACCGACAATGGCGTGCGCGCGCGCCGTGGCAATCTGACCTCAGGCTTCAAGACCCGCTACTCCGATTCAGCCAGTATCTATATGGAAGAGCGTTATACCCATGGTGATGTGCCAACGGGTCTCACCCACAGCATGGGCTTCGACCTGACCGCCACCGACCGCCTGAATTTCGGCGCTAGCCTGGACATCGGTACTCTGCGTGACAACGTGACTGCGGCGAAGATCGATCGCAGTGCCGCCGCCCTGCGCGTGGGTTACCGTTTTGACAGTTTCACTTACGCCGGTGCCGTGGAATACCGCAAGGATGATAACCAGGCGACGGACCTGAGCACCTCCACTCGCACCACCTGGTTGACCAAGAACAGTGTGAAATACCAGCTCAATCCCGACTGGAGATTGCTGGGCAAATTCAATTACTCGACCAGCACGAGTACGCTTGGTGACTTCTACAACGGTAACTTCACCGAGGCCGTGTTGGGGTATGCCTATCGCCCGGTGGATAACGATGCCCTGAACGCCCTGTTCAAATACACCTATTTCTATAACCTGCCGTCCAGCGATCAGCTGACCATCAACAACACCGCAACCGAGTTCATCCAGAAAAGCCACATCCTGTCGCTGGACGTGATGTACGACCTGACGCAAAGCCTGAGCCTGGGTGGCAAATACGCTCACCGTCTGGGCGAGCTGGCCATGGACCGCACCAATCCGCAATTCTTCGAGAGCAATGCGTCACTCTATATATTACGTGGCGATTGGCACATCGTTCGCAAATGGGATGCAATGGTGGAAGCACGCATGCTGGAGTTGCCGCAGGCGGGTGATCGTCGCAGTGGTTTCCTGGTCGGCCTCTACCGTCACGTCGGCGACCACCTCAAACTCGGTGTGGGCTACAACTTCACCGATTTCTCTGATGACCTCACTGATCTGAGCTACGACAGCAAAGGTGTCTTCGTCAACGTGGTCGGTAAATTCTAATCTCGCGGCCCCACACCGGTTGTCGGGCTGACTTGCATGCTTGTATCAAGTGATACAAGTTGTAAATGCAGTGGTCACATACCGCGTGAGAGCACCAGCAACTGATAGGGTTCCAGTTTCAACTCCTGCGTCGCGGTAATGGTACGCCCGGCATAGAGGTCCACCATGGTCTTGCGCAGGCCGAGCAGCCGCAGGCGTCGCGCTTCCAGGATTTGTTCCTGTTCACTGAAGTTTGCCAGTACGAACACACTGTATTGATCATGGTTGGAAAAATACCCGAGGACATGAATATTGCCGGTCTCGGCGAATTCCGTGGTCGCATTATTGAAGGCGGGGTTCTGATGGCGTAACTGGATCAAACGCAGGGTGCCCTGAAAGATCCGGTTGATGACACTATTTGGCATACGCCGCTGCTCGGCACGCTCCCAGTCAAAATGACCGCGATGCAACCAGCGTGAATCGCCCGATTTGTCAGGATCCTGATCGTAACTGTAATCGTTGAGCATGCCAATCTCATCGCCGATGTAAATCAGCGGGATGCCACCCATGGTAATGGTGATTCCATGCAGTAGTAGAATACGGCGTATGGCAAAATCAATTTCCTCTTCGTTATTGTCTTCTATGGCCTTTTCCAGGCCGCACAGCGAGGCACAGGTACCGGAGACACGGGCATCACCGGTTTGCGGATTTTCCGCAAAGGGGGCGCCGCGGGCGAAGGTGCCTTCGAAGCGGCCGGTGTAAAACTCCGTGAGAAAATGCCGGTGTTCTTTCGGGGTGAATTCGGTCGAGGCAATGTCCTCATCGGAGAAGGCCCAGCCAATATCGTCATGGCTGCGAATGTAATTGACCCAGGTACAGCCTGTTGGCAGTTCCAGATTACTTTTCATAGCATGGTGCAGAATGCGGACATCGTGGGTGGCGAGAGTTTCCCACAATAACGCCATCAATTGCGGATTATAGGATAGCGGACATTCTTCATGGCTGATGTATTTCCGGACTTCATCAGGGTGGACGATGGCCTCGGATTTCAGGACCATTGCCGGTGCAGCGATGCTGGCAAAGGCATTGAAGGCCTGGATCACCCAGTGTGCCTGCGGCAGGTTTTGACAACTGGTCCCCAGTTCTTTCCACAGGAAAGCGACGGCATCCAGCCGTAAAACTTCCACCCCCTGATTGGCGAGAAACAGCATTTCTTCAATCATGCGATTGAACAGTGCAGGGTTGGTGTAGTTGAGATCCCACTGGTAATTATTAAAGGTGGTCCACACCCATTTGCGAATGCGCGTACGATAGGTAAACGCACCCGGATGATCCTGAGGGAAGATTTCACCCATGCTGGCCTCGTACTGATCCGGCAGCGTGCGATCGGGAAACATATAATAGTAACCCTGATATTCTGGATCACCGGTCATGGCCTGCTTTGCCCAGTCGTGTTCATCGGAAGTGTGGTTGAACACAAAGTCGAGGACCAGCGAGATCCCGTGATTACGCAACTCCGTAGCCAGCTCGCTCAGGTCCTGCATGGTACCCAGCTCCGGATTGACTTCACGATAACTGCTGACGGCATAACCACCGTCGTTATCGCCCTCGGGTACCTTGAACAGCGGCATCAGATGCAAATAAGTGATACCCAGTTCGGTGAGGTAACTGATTTTCTCGCGCAGGTTTTTCAGGTTGTCGGCGAACAGATCTACATAACACATGGCACCGACCATGCGATTGGACAGGTACCAGTCGCGATCCATTTCGCGCATGGCATCGAGGGCTTTTAATTCCGGTGGGCGTGCCAGCCACATTTCCGTGGCGGAGACCAGCATGTTTTCCAGGTGATAAAAGAAATCGTAATGTTGGCCGTACAGGGCAAACAGGCGTTCGAACAGTCGCGGGAAGTGACGGCGCAGTCGTTCCAGATAACCTTCCCATTCGGCGGGGTCGGTTTGATCCTTTAGACGTGCTTCCACCCTCGGCAGGATCCGGCGCAGCGAGGTCTCACTTTCCCTGCGCAACCATTCTGGACTAGGCGTTGTGGTTGTTTCGCTCATGAGTCAGCCAGAAAATTACGGGCACACTCATTACTATAAAGGACCAGCCAGGAATATGCGAGTGATGGGATTTAATTCGCTTCGTTGAGCATCTTGCGCAGCTGATTAAGATATGCGCGTAATTGTTTTTTGATATCAGTCTCGGCCTGCACGACTGCTTTCATGATCGTATCGCGCATATTTTTCTCGACATTCTTTTGCATCTCATCGAGAAAGGCCTTGAGCACCTCGATATCGACAGTTGCTTTGCCACCTTCATCGACTGCCGGGATCACGATCTCACTCAGAACCGGTACATCGAATGTCTCATCTTCGATGATCTCTTCGACTTCGGGTAGCGGTAAAGGCGTCCTGGGCTTGGGTGCCGCCTCGGCGATACTTTTCTTGGCGGCATTGAGTTTGACCTCGCTCTGCTCGAGTAGGCCTTTGATCGATTCCAGTGCGTTTAGCAGGTCGTTGGATTCCGATTTGTCTGTCATGGCCATAAGCTTAGCAGGTTGTTAGCAAAACAACTGTGCTTGCAGCATGTTTCAGCTACCTGCTCAGCTGTTGAGTTCGTGGGTTTCGAGCGGATATCCCCGTTCCCGGTAAAACTTGAAACGTTGGCGGGCATGGGCACGGGTAGTCTCATCACCGGCAACGATTTCGATGACCCGTTCGAAGCGACTGAAGAAGCCCGGGACATCCTGGCCAAGGTTGATCAGGACTTCGGGTTTCATGTCGGGCGGTGCATCGCAACCGATGACTATCGGGGTCTCGCTGCTAATTTTGTCATTGGCCTGACAGTGCGGGATAAAGGCACCGTCGCGAAATAACCAGAGCAGATCATCCAGCTGTTTTGCCTGTTCTGCACTTGCCGTGTGAACGTACACCAGGTTTTGTTGTTGCCAGGCCTTGTCGATAATGCGACAGACCAGGCGCAGGCCGGCATCCTGCGCATTATTGGGGGTGACGTAAAAATCGACACGGGTCATTGATTTAACCTTTACCGCTTTCCCCAATCAGGTAATTGACCAGCAAGGGCACCGGACGCCCGGTTGCACCCTTGTTGGCACCGCTGTCCCAGGCGACGCCAGCGATGTCGAGATGGGCCCATTTGAGTTTTTTGCTAAAGCGTGACAGGAAACAGGCCGCTGTGATTGTCCCAGCCTCGCGGCCACCAATGTTGGCCATGTCGGCGAAATTGCTCTTGAGTTGTTCCTGATATTCATCCCACAACGGTAATTGCCAGGCCCGATCGTCGCTCTTGTTGCCGGCATTTAATAGCTTGTCGATCAATGATTGATCATTGCCGAGCAGGCCACTGGCCTGTTTACCGAGGGCAATCACGCAGGCGCCAGTGAGGGTGGCAATATCAATAACCGCGCGTGGTTTGAATTTTTCACTATAGGTCAGGGCATCGCACAGAATGAGTCGGCCTTCGGCATCGGTATTGAGGATCTCAATGGTTTGTCCCGACATGCTGGTGACAATATCACCAGGTTTGTTGGCATTGCCATCGGGCAGGTTTTCACACGTCGGCACGATACCGACCACATTGATCGGTAATTTGAGTTCAGCGACGGCACTCAGGGTACCGAACACACTGGCCGCACCGCACATATCGAATTTCATTTCGTCCATGGCCGCGCCGGGTTTGATGGAGATCCCACCAGAGTCGAAGGTAATCCCTTTGCCGACCAGGACCACAGGATTGCCTGGTTTTTTGCTGCCGTGATATTCCATCACGATCAATCTCGGCGGTTGGCGACTGCCTTTGGACACTGACAGGAACGAACCCATTTTGAGCTGCTCGATCTGTTTTTGATCGAGAACGCTGACTTTCAGGTTGGCATGTTTACCTAGTTTTTTGGCTTCATTGCCCAGGTAGGTTGGGGTGCAGATATTACCGGGTAGATTGCCCAATTCACGGGTAAGTGCCATCCCGTTGGCTATGGCCTGACCGGTCTTTGCCGCAGTTTGTGCCGTTTTATGCAGTTTCTTGTCGTCAAGCTGCCAGGTCCAGTGACGCAGACTGGGTGCCGGGGTCTTTTCTGACTTGGTGTGGGCATAACGGTACAGGGCATGGGTCACAGTTTCGCTGCCCAACTGGATCTTGCCGGTGACATCCCGGTTTGTAACGTCGAGTTCAGCCAGGGCGCTGGCCGCGCTTTTGATATTGGCATCAAGCAATCGCTGAACAACAGTGCGCAACAAGGTGCGATACTGGCTATCGGACAGGGCATCTTTCCCGCTGCCAACCAGGAGTACGCGGGCGCTACCAATCCCGGGGATGTCGTGTAATAACAGGAGTTGGTTGAGTTTGCCGTTAATATCACCGCGTTTGATGATGCGTGCGAGTTGGCCATCGCTCAGGGTATTTAGCTGTTTGGCAGTGGCTGAGAGTTTGCCACCTTCCTGAATAGCAACGATAAAACAATCGGATTTGTCGGTAGCTGGATCGAGGGTTTTTACATTTATTTGCATAGTGATATCCCAATCGGGTTGCTTACGGATATGATTTCACAAACGGATGCCAAACTGGCACACTGCGCGAGTTATGGTATTACAAACCACACGCCGGTTTAAATAGCCAGATTGGCAATGATGCAGCGCGCGATTATCAGCCGTTATCTCATCAAAGAGGTCCTGATCACCCTGCTGGGGGTGGTGGCGGTGCTGTTTATGATTTTCCTCAGTGGCCAGTTGGTCACCCTGTACAGCATGGCCGCCAGTGGCAATCTGGAGGTTAAGGATATCCTGACCACCCTTGGCCTGCAGAGTATCGCTAATCTGGTATTTGTGCTGCCTCTCTCCTTTTATATAGCGATTTTGCTGGCCTTCAGCCGCCTTTATCGCGACAACGAAATGGTGGTGCTGCAGGCCTGCGGTATCAGCCAATGGCATGTCTTGCGATCGATCATGAGCCTGTCAGTGATATTTGCCTTGTTCGTGGCCTTTTTATCGCTATACCTGGTGCCATGGTCGGAGTCACAGACAGAGATTATCTATAAGCAATCCAAGCAGCGCAGTACTTTGGAGAGCCTCAGTGCCGGTCGATTCAAGGAACTGACCAAGGGCGAGGGTGTGGTCTATGTCCAGCAATACAATTCCAGCGACCTGCATATGAAAAACATCTTTATGCAACACCGGGTCAGGCGTAAAGGGGAACTGGATGAATCGATTATAACCGCAACGACCGGCTATCGCATGTTTGATAAAAAGACCGGTGATCAGTTTCTGGTCCTGGAAAACGGTTTTCGCTATGAGGAACTGGGTAAGAGCAAGCAAACTGCGGTAATTCAGTTCGAAAAACACGGTGTGCGGGTGGATGAAGATATTAACAAGCCAAAGGTCGAATTCAAGCAACATTCGATGCCAACCCTGGCCCTGATCAAACGCGGCACAGGGCCGGATCATGCCGAATTGCAATGGCGTATTTCCACCGCCTTGCTGATCATCGTTTTGGCCATGCTGGGGATTCCACTTAGCCGGTCCTCGCCACGTCAGGGACGTTATGCCAAACTGGCGCTGGCCCTGCTTATTTATATTATCTATACCAATTTATTAAACGTTTCCCGTGCCTGGCTGAATCGCGAAACCGTCAGCGTCTGGGTCGGCATGTGGTGGGTGCACCTGCTGGGTGTATTACTGGCGGTGGCTTTGTTTATTGACTGGAAACCAGTGTGGTACCGGTTCTGGCATGGGCGCTGAGTAAATGGATATTCTGGACAGGTATGTTGGCCGCGCGGTACTCAACGGAGTCCTGGGCGCCGCAATGGTGATGATGACCCTGGATACGCTGGTCACATTTGCCGGCGAAACCGGCGCGATCGGTAAAGCCCATTACACCATCTGGTATGCCATCGCTTATGTCCTGCTGAGCATGCCGCAGGAGCTTTACCAGTATTTCCCCATGATTGCCTTGTTGGGCACCATGTTTGGCCTGGGGATGCTGGCAAACCACAGTGAACTGATTGCCATGCGTGCGGCCGGTCTGTCCATTGTGCGCATTACCTATGCCGTACTCAAGACCGGTTTGATCCTGGCCGCGATAGTCATCTTTATCGGTGAAGTGATTGCGCCACCGGCGATCCAGTATGCCAAACTCAAACGCGTCAGCGCGATGAATGAAAAGATCAGTCTGAATACCGATTACGGTTTGTGGGCGCGTGACGGCAATACCTATATCCATGTACGCCGGGTTGAGAGCAACGGGCATCTGGTAGGGATCAATCTGTATTTGCTGAATGATCAGCAGGTTTTACAGCAAACCGTTTCCGCTGCAGGGGCAGAATACAAGAACGATAAATGGGAATTACAGCGGGTGACCATGCAGACGATTACGCCCACTGGTCTGAAGAAGACCTATAGCAAAACCCTGCAGTGGGAAACCCTGCTGAACCCGGAAGTGGTCAATGTGGTCTCGGTGACACCGGAGAACCTGTCGGTGTGGAGATTGCGTGGATATATCGATTATCTCAATGAAAACCAGCTTGATGCCAGCCGTTACAAACTCACTTTCTGGACTAAAATCGCCTCACCCCTCACCATCGCCGTGATGATCGTGCTTGCGATACCATTTGTGTTCGGATCGTTGCGTGATGCGGGCATGGGTAAACGCATTGTAATCGGATTCATGCTCGGACTGAGCTTTTACCTGTTTAATACACTCAGTGGCCAGATTGGCCTGGTCTACAAGCTGCCGCCGATACTTGCTGCAACCCTACCGACACTTGTTGTGATGGTGGCGGGTGGGTATTTGTTATATCGAACGCGATGATGTTTTTCGTTTTGTCATGCCGGGTTTGACCCGGCATCCAGCCCCATGTTGTTTATTGCTTTATCCCGTACTTATTGCCTTTGCATATTGTGTTTATCGCATTGCTTGGACATGATTTTTAAATTTATTTTTAAAGGAGTCTTTTCGCTCTCGCTGAGAGCGAGTGACTTTCTTTTTGCTTGTCCAATAAGAAAGTCACCAAAGAAAAACGACCCTCCGCTTAGGCTAAACATTCGTAAAAAATGCCTGTACTCAGCAAGGCTGAGTGATTCGCCTTCCCTGGCTCATCACTCAGGCTCGGCGTCCTGCCTCGCCCCTCTGGGCCTTGCTTGCGTGTCAGGCATTTTTTCCTCATAGCCTGCGCAAGGAGTCGTTACCCACTGAGACAGGCAAAAGAAAACCATCGTATTGTCACGCTAACTTGTTAAGTGGTAATCCCCATTGCGATTGCCGTGAGGGGCGTTTGGCTGAACGCAAGTGGCGCCCGCAGGGGCGAGGCAGGACGTCGAGCCTGTGCCATGAAGCAGGGAAGCTGAATGGCACAGCGCCCCTGAGTACAGCCAATAAGTCACGAACGTTTGGCAAGCGCGGGAGAGCTTCTTTGCCTACTTTCTTGTCGATACAAGAAAGTAGGTCGCTAAAGCGGCGAAGCCGCGAGCGAAATATATTTTAAATGGGAAAATACGCAGTACTGCAGCTTGCTGTGGGCAAAAAAATATTTTTGAAAATAAAAATCAAGAAACCACCACCATCCTCAAACCCGATACCTTCTCCCGCCAGTTGTTCGGTAGATGATCAACCACAAACCAGATTAAAGCGAACGTATAAAGCACCCAGTGCGGTGTATGTATCAGAAAGGCCGGCTTTGGGATCATGTTGGCATTGGTGGCGATGGTAAAAATCAAAAATCCCCACATGGGTAGACTGACCAGGTAATAGAACAGGGCAAGGTGCCAGACGACCGGGCTGCCATTGTGCTGCAGAAGTCTGATTTTCCAGGCACGCATACCGAGTGTTTGACCACCGTGGGTCCAGAACCAGCCAAGGTAAACATAGATGGCGCCAAACATGTAAATTTTGAACAGGATATTGTCACGACTGACACCCAGCCAGTTGGTAAATGGCAGTGTTGTTGCCCCAATCACAATCAACAGCGCAAACATTAGCAAACTGTCATAGACCATGGCAGCCATGCGTCGCCAGAGACTGGCGGATAAGAATACGGTTTCGGACATGTCAAGAGTTGATATTAATGTAAAGATTTGCTGAACTTAATGTTGAGGATTGTACGGAATAACCAACAAGAATTCATTATTTCCCGCTTATGAGTCTGATACAGGAATTGGCCAATCAAACCGGTGTAGTTGCTGCCGGAGAATATGCCTTCCGTGGTGATCGTTTCAGTTATATAGGTCACTTGAGCGAAGAACACGCACGCATGGCTTCGATCATGTGCCGGGCCACGTCGATGGCGACACACATGCAGGTCGACATGATGAAATCCCTTGGCAAGGATTGCGGCTGTGCACCCGCACGCGGTTGGGTCGTCAAGGGTGCACAGTTTAGTGTGTGTGTCATCGGCAATGTATTTTGTTTTCTGGATAACAATGCAGCATCAATCAACCAGATCATGCAGCTTATGCTGCAAAAAGTAACGAACCAGACAGGCGATCTTATTTAGGAAAGGTTTTGACTATGGCAGATCTCGATACCTTGATGAAACTGGATGGCGCATTGGCGGCATTTGAGTTCAATGACCGTGGCGAATTACAGGCTTCGCAGATTGCGGATGGCAATGACATCACTGCCGATGTGCTGGACCTTGTTGCCCATGTTTGTGTGGCGAATGAAGCTATCGCGGCCATGCAGGCTCGCGGTTGGGAAAAAGTCACCGGCATGCAGGGTTTTTACCCACTGCAGGGGCTGTCACTGGTGGGGTTTGAATGGACTATCGTCGTGCAGGGCAATCAGGGCGTGATCCTGCCCAATAGCAAGGCGGATTTTGACAAAGCGTATGCGGCTCTAGGGGCCTAATCATGCTCAAACGTTTACTTGCCCTCGATGGTGTCATGGCCGTGTGCCAGTTCCGTGACGACGGCCAACTGGTCCAGGGTTACGGTATGGGCGGCGATGAAATGCTGGCACGGCTGGCCAAGTTTGCGCTGGATTATAAACGCATGGTCCAGGGCAATGCCGATCAACTGGCCATGTTCACCCAGACCCGTGGCTGGACCCCACCCGGCGGCTGGATCGTACGTGGTCAGCAATTGAGCGTTTGCAGTGTTGCCAATATCGTATGCGTCATCGATTTGGGGGAAACCAACCTCAATACCATCATAGATGCGCTCAAGGATGCTGCCAGCTGGTGACGGCGTAGTCGCTTTTCCCATCCACGTCTGGTCGCTGCAAGCCTTATCCAGTATCATTCGCTTTTCCGAATGAATCTGTCAGGACTTGATAGCTCATGTTGCAAATACGTGGTGGCAGCGCCTTATCCCCGTTTCGACTAAGCAAACTCCTGCAACGACTGACGGAAATCCAGCCCAGCGTAAGGGGCATCTACGCCGAATACCACCACTTTGTCAGCTGTGATTGCGCATTAAGTGAGTTCGAGACTGCCCGGTTAAATACACTGTTGCAGTATGCGCAATCTGGACTGGAAACTCCGTCCGGTAGTCTCTGTCTGGTCACGCCTCGCCCTGGCACGATCTCCCCCTGGTCCAGCAAAGCCACCGATATTGCTCATAATTGCGGGCTCACCACTATCGAGCGCATTGAACGCGGCATTGCCTATTACATTGATGCCGACCCCGTGCTCAATGAAAACCAGGTGCAGAGTTTGTTGCCATTGCTGCATGACCGCATGACAGAAGTCGTCATGCGCGACTTCAGTGAAGCCGAAGCACTGTTCTCTCACGCCACACCAGTGCCGCTTAAAACCGTGGATATCCTGACCGGAGGACGAGTTGCGCTAGAGGTAGCAAACCGTGATTGGGGTCTGGCGTTGGCGCCCGATGAGATCGATTACCTGGTGGAAAATTTCATCGCACTGGGCCGCAACCCGAATGACATCGAATTGATGATGTTTGCCCAGGCGAACTCCGAACATTGTCGTCACAAGATTTTTAATGCCGACTGGATTATCGACGGACAGGCCCAGGACAGTTCACTGTTCAAGATGATCCGCAATACCTATAACCAGCATCCACAGGGGATCCTGTCTGCCTACCGTGACAATGCCGCAGTGATGGAGGGATTTACCGCTGCGCGTTTCATGCCCGATGGAGAGACACGCAAATATCACTATCACCCCGAGCCAGTTCACATCCTGATGAAAGTGGAGACCCACAATCACCCAACGGCAATTGCTCCATTTCCGGGTGCGGCCACCGGCTCGGGTGGTGAAATCCGCGATGAAGGGGCCACCGGCTGTGGTTCCAAACCCAAGGCTGGGTTGTGTGGATTTTCGGTATCGAATCTGCAACTGCCAGACTTGCCGCAACCCTGGGAAACGGATCATGGTCGTCCGCAGCGGATTGTCTCCGCGCTGGACATCATGATCGAAGGGCCAATTGGTGCCGCTGCCTTTAATAATGAATTTGGCCGTCCGAATATTTGCGGCTATTTCCGCACCTACGAAGAGAGCGTACCGGGCCCGGATGGAGACGAAGTGCGGGGTTATCACAAGCCTATTATGCTGGCCGGTGGGGTAGGCAACATCCGCGCCGAACACATCAGTAAGGGCACGATTACCGAAGGTGCACAATTAATCGTACTCGGTGGTCCGGCCATGTTGATTGGTCTGGGTGGCGGCGCAGCCTCGTCCATGGCTACTGGCGCCAGTCATGCCGATCTGGATTTTGCCTCGGTACAACGTGGCAATCCGGAGATGCAGCGGCGGGCACAGGAAGTGATCGATCAATGCTGGCAACTGGGGGAGCACAATCCGATCATCAGTATTCACGACGTCGGCGCCGGTGGCTTGTCCAATGCCTTACCGGAACTGGTACATGACAGCGACCGTGGTGGCCGCATCGAGTTGCGTGCCGTACCTAATGATGAGCCAGGCATGTCACCGATGGAGATCTGGTGTAATGAATCCCAGGAGCGCTATGTACTGGCCGTCAAGTCAGATGACCTGTCGCGCTTTATCGAACTGTGTGAGCGTGAACGCTGCCCGTATGCCGTGCTGGGTGAAGCCACGGAAGAAAAACAACTGGTCGTCGGCGACGGTTATTTTGATAACACGCCGATCGATATGCCGCTGGATGTGTTGCTGGGCAAGCCACCTAAGATGTTGCGTGAGGTCAAACACCATCCGTTCCACAAAAATGATTTTAATTCCAGCGCGATTACCCTCGATGATGCCATTAAGCGCTTGCTGCAGTTGCCAACCATTGCAGCCAAACAGTTTCTAATCACCATTGGCGATCGCAGTGTGACCGGGATGGTGACGCGTGATCAGATGGTGGGGCCCTGGCAAGTGCCGGTAGCAGACGTCGCGGTAACGACGACCAGTTATATCGGCCACACCGGCGAGGCGATGGCCATGGGTGAACGCACGCCTATTGCGTTGTTACATCATGCGGCCTCGGCGCGGATGGCAGTGGCAGAATCCATCACAAACATCGCTGCGGCGCAAATCGATTCACTGGCCGACCTAGTGTTATCCGCCAACTGGATGGCACCGGCCGGGCATCCCGGTGAAGATGCCGGCTTGTATGATGCGGTCAAGGCGGTCGGCATGGAGTTGTGTCCGGCTCTGGGTATTGCTATTCCTGTCGGCAAGGATTCAATGTCGATGAAAACCGTATGGCAGGATGACGGCCAGAGTAAATCTGTCACGGCACCGCTATCCCTGATTATCTCGGCGTTTGCGCGGGTACGGGATGTGAGGAATACCCTGACCCCACAATTGCGCACCAACAAGGGTGATACCGATCTAATCCTGATCGATCTGGGCAAAACTCAGGATCGGCTGGGTGGCTCCTGTCTTGCGCAAGTTTATAAGCAACTGGGTCACTATCCCGCTGATCTGGATGATCCGCAGCTACTCAAGGCGTTGTTTGACACCATCCAGTTGTTGAACAAACAACAGTTGCTTCTGGCATATCACGATCGTTCCGATGGCGGATTGATGATAACAGCATGTGAAATGGCGTTTGCCGGACATTGCGGGATCGATCTCCATCTCGATGATCTCAATGACGATCACCTTGCGGCCTTGTTCAGTGAAGAGCTGGGTGCGCTGATCCAGGTCAGGCACAGTGATACCGATGATGTGTTGGCCTATCTGCACGACGCCGGGCTGGGTCACTACACACATGTTATTGGTACATTGAATGAAGATGATGCCATTCGCTGTTACCACAACAGGCAGGTGATATACGAACATTCACGTGTCGAACTGCAACGACTGTGGTGGGAGACCAGCTACCAGATTCAGTCCCTGCGTGATAATGCCGAGTGTGCCCAACAGGAATACGACAGTATCCTTGATGCACGTGACCCGGGTTTGCATGCTTCACTGAGTTTCGATGTGCAACTGGATAATGCCGCCCCTTACTTCAATACCGGTGTAAGGCCACGTCTGGCCATACTT
>JBECKZ010000229.1:0-10486 GCA_040235555.1 Thiohalomonadales bacterium
CCAATAATGATGGCGCTATCGATCAGACGGATGTCAACAATGTCGTCGATTATATTCGGGGCAAAGAAGGCATAACACCGCAAATGCGTTCCAGAACCGTAACAAGCAATGGAACATCCAGGGTTTACCGCCTGGGGGATATCATCAATTCCTCACCCGTTGCAGTTGATCAACCTTCCGGCACCTGGGATACCCAGTATCAAGACAACAGCTACACTGCATTCCGCAATCAATACGCAAATCGCCGCCAGGTCATATATGTTGGCGGTAATGATGGATTGATCCATGCTTTTAACGGTGGTTTCTACAATCCAAGCGATAGCAAAGTTTACTTAAGCAGCAAGGGTGGTACGGGTGGCGAAACAGAACACGTCCTCGGTGCTGAACTTTGGGCATATGCTCCGGAAAATCTGTTACCACATTTACAATGGCTCACCCGCAAAGACTATCCTCATGTGTATTATGTTGACGGTCAATTTCAGACTTTCGATGTCAACATATTCCCCAGCACAGGTGCCAGCGGACAACACCCGTATGGTTGGGGAACTATCCTGGTCGCCACCATGCGTTTTGGCGGAGATCAGATTACTTATGATAACGACGGTGACAGCACCACGCCAAATATTACCGCAAGTTCCGCCGTGATGATTTTTGATGTAACTGACCCGGAGCAACCACCAAAGCTATTAGGCGAGTTTTCGAAGCCTAACTTGGGATACACCACAAGTTATCCGACCCTGGTCTATGAACGTAAACCAAACACGACGGACAATCTGTGGACAAGCACACCGGATGTAAATAACTGGTCCCTGGTCTTTGGCTCTGGTCCAAACAACACGACTTCATTGTTAAAAGCAACGGCAGCGTCAGGAGATATCCCCCATCTTTACAAACTGGATTTACAACTGAATTCAGATGGTGTTCTTGCGATCGATTCCAGCAACCCTGTGGTTTATAATGATTCTGCCGATACAGGCAGCTTTGTCGGTGAACCAGTCTCAGTGGACTGGAATAATGACTATCGTTCCGATGTAATCTACTTCGGACTCGTCACGGGCAATAATCTTTCCAGCCAAACCGGCAAACTTAAGCGCCTTGTCATCCCCTCTTCCGGCTCCTGGACATTTTCTGATGTAATAAATAGCGGTCAGCCATTTGCCAACCGCCCTCTTACCGTCCGACTATCCACCAATGATGGCTGGGTATACACCGGGACCGGGCGATTATTCGTCTCTGCGGATAAATCAACCGCCAGCCAACAATCCTACTACGGCGTGAGGGAAAGTTTCACGAGTAGTTCAGATATCCCCGACACGACCACGTATGCAGCTGGAACGGACTTACGAAATGTAACAGGTTATGTCGCTGATAGTGCTGGTAATCTGACTGCAAACGATTCCACCAACCCATTGCCTACTAGCATTACTACTTACAATGGTCTTGCAGATGAGATTGCGACGAATTATCACGGTTGGTACCTTAACTTCCTCTTTGACCCCAATGAGCGAAACTTAAGTAAAACAATCTATTCGCAGCAGATTGTATATTTTACTACCTACCAGCCGCCCACTGATGCATGTACTCCAGTGGGTACCGGTCGTCTCTATGGCCTTTCATATAAGACTGGCACAAACAATCCTACTGCTGGATTACAATTGTCAACGAGCCGCTTTAATCCTGCACCTGCGTCAGCAACTGATCCGATTCAGCCGTATGTTGAATTTGGAAATACCAAACTCTTCGATCCACGCGTTGACACCGATACTGGCTATATTGCGGTTGACACCGGATATGGTGAGGAGATCCGTACACCTAATGTACTCATCCCAGCCAGTGGTGGTCGACAATCATGGCGCGAAATTATTTTGCAATAGGGAGCAGATTTGGCATCGATAAAAAAATCATCGGGATTTACGCTTATTGAAATGGTGGTAGTGGTTGCCATTGTCGGCATACTCGCTTCTGTTGCCTGGTCTTTTTATGAATCGGAAACACTGAGGAAAAACCGCTATGAGGCGATTGCATCATTAACAACCGCAGCACAGGAACTTGAACGGGTACATAGTGATTTCGGCAGCTACGCATCGTCTGCCATCCCGAGCAATTCAAAACGTGGAAATTATGCCATTAGTGTAACTAACCCAAACACATGTGGCGGTGTTCAAGGCTGTTATCTCGTCACAGCAACCACCCAGGGCGCACAACAAGCTGATAAAAAATGCACTACATTTACACTGGATAACCTGGGTTTGAAGAAATCGTATGATGATTCCAACACAGCAACTACAAGTTGCTGGAGTCAATAGCCTTACACGACCTTAAGTCCCTTTGGCAGGGAGAATGATATATTTTCCGGCCTCACTTGATGTGTTTCGCCCAATACCCCACCCCATTTGACTAGCTGATTGACCACATTCTGGACCAATACTTCCGGTGCCGAGGCCCCGGCAGTCAGCCCGACTTTCTGTTTGCCCTCAAGCCATTCGCGCTGAATCTGTTGTTCGTTATCGATGAGGTACGCCGGTGTACCGAGGCGTTCGGCAACCTCCTTGAGCCGATTGGAATTGGAACTGTTGGGAGAGCCGACCACCAGTACCACATCACAGTCCTTTGCTATTTGTTTGACGGCATCCTGGCGGTTCTGGGTAGCGTAGCAGATATCATCTTTTTTGGGCCCGTGAATACTGGGGAAACGCTTGCGAAGCGCATCAATGATGGCGGCCGTATCGTCCATGGATAACGTGGTTTGGGTGACGTAACTCAGGTTGTCCGGATGCTTTACCTGCAACTCAGCGACGTCGTCCAGATCCTCTATCAAATACATCTTGCCGCCATGACTGCTGTCAAATTGCCCCATGGTGCCTTCGACTTCCGGGTGGCCATGATGACCGATGAGAATACATTCGTGACCGTCCTGGGCATAACGCATCACTTCCAGATGTACCTTGGTCACCAGTGGACAGGTGGCATCAAACACCTTGAGACCACGCCGCGCCGCTTCAGCCTGCACGGCTTTGGACACGCCGTGCGCACTGAATATTACAGTGGCATCATCTGGCACCTGGTCCAGTTCATCAACAAACACCGCACCTTTGTCACGCAAACTATCCACGACAAATTTGTTGTGGACCACCTCGTGCCGTACATAGATTGGTGCACCAAACATTTGCAACGCGCGTTCCACGATCTCAATTGCACGATCGACACCGGCACAAAAGCCACGGGGACTGGCGAGTATCACTTGCATCAGGTATCATCCTGTTGTTGCTGAGCCGGCGATTTAATTTCTACGATCTCCACCTCGAAGATGACATCATGTCCAGCCAGAGGGTGATTAAAATCGACAATCACCTCATCATCCTTCACTTCCTTGATCATGCCCGGGATTTCTTCACCGGATGGCGTACTAAAGGCAATCACGGTTCCTATATCCAACGGCAATTCCGGCGCAAATTCGCTTCGCGGCATGCTGTGTATATTTTCCGGATCAGAGAAGCCAAATGCATGCAAGGGATCGAGTTCGACTGTTTGGGTATCACCGGCCTTCAGGCCGAATATTGCCAGCTCCAGACCCTGGACCATACTGCCATCACCCATGACGAAGGTCAGTGGTTGGCCAGGCTCGCTGGCATCAGCAACAAAGCCGTCGCGAAAACGCAGACTAAAGTGCATGGTCACCGCACAACCCGGGCCTATTGTGATCTGCTCGACCTCAGCCATGTTTTGCCTCCTGCGATGAACGGACTTCCTGCCGTTTGCGCTTTAAACTGACAAGACCATCCAGAATCAGGACCGCCGCCCCCACCGTGATCGCCGAATCCGCAACATTAAACGATGGCCAGATACACAGTGACGCCTGTGAGGATTGGAACTGGGCAAAACCGGGCAGACAACTTTGTCCGGCATAATAAAACTGGATGAAATCGATCACATAGCCAAACACGATGCGGTCAATCACATTACCCAGCGCACCGCCAAGAATGAATGCCAGCCCGATGGCTATCCATTTCTCATGGGGCTGCAGTTTACGGATCCACATCACCAGGCCCACGCTAACCACCAGTGCCACCAGGGTGAACAACCAGCGCTGCCAGCCACCGGCGCTACTCAGAAAACTGAATGCCGCGCCTTCATTATGCGCGAGAAAAAAATTCAGCATCGGCACCACTTCGATGGCATGGTACATCTGTAAGGCATGACTGGCCCACTGTTTTGTAACCTGATCAATGATCACGACCAGCACCGTGACCCACAGCCATTTCAGCATCGATTCGGTTTTGAAGATCGCCATCATGCAAACTGCCTGGTTTCGCCATTACCGGCAACGTTCTCGACACAACGCCCACACAGTTCCGGATGTTCCGCAGTGCTGCCCACGTCTTCACGATGATGCCAGCATCGTGCGCATTTGTGATGTGACGAGGCAGATACCGAAATCCAGAGCTCGTCGTTGCTGGACAGGGTATAGTGTTGTGCCTCTTTCGGCGGTTCACCTGCCAGATAAATGCGCGCGGCGGAGGTGATCAGGACAAAACGCAGTTCCTCGCCCAGGCGTTGCAACAGGTCATGGATTTCACGGCCACAGTACAAACCCACCTCCGCATCCAGATTGCCCCCGATCTCACCGGCAACACGCAGACGTTCCAGTTCCTTATTGACGCAATCGCGAACTTCCATCACCTGTAGCCAGTACTCATGATCCATACCATAAGGATCTTTGCTGATTTCGGGGAAGGCATACCATTCGCTCAACATGACCGACTCACCGCGTTTCCCTGGCAGGTATTGCCAGATCTCCTCCGCGGTAAAACTCAATATCGGCGCCAACCAGCGCACCATCGCCTCGGCAATATGAAACACCGCGGTCTGGGCCGAACGCCGTGCGACACTATTGGTCTGGGTGGTGTACTGGCGGTCCTTGATCACGTCCAGATAGAAACTACCCAGATCCACTGCGCAGAAGTTGTGTACCTTTTGGTAAATCAAATGAAATTCATACTTGTCATAGGCCGTTTTCAATTCAGCCTGTAGCTGCCGGGCCCTGGCCACCACCCAACGATCCAGGCTGATCAACTGATCCATCGGTAACAAGTGTTGTGCCGGATCGAAGTCATACAGGTTAGCCAGCAGATAACGTGAAGTGTTACGGATCCGTCGATAGGCATCGGCAATGCGTTTGAGGATCTCATCCGAGTATGTCATCTCACCGCGATAGTCGGTTGCGGCTACCCACAGGCGTAAAATATCCGCACCCAGGCTGCTGGCGATTTTTTGGGGTTCTACCCCGTTACCGCTGGACTTGGACATCTTGTGTCCTTTTTCATCCACGGTGAAACCATGGGTCAGTGCACCCTTGTAGGCACACGTGCCTGTCATGGCAACGGATGTCAGTAACGATGACTGAAACCAGCCACGGTGTTGATCCGATCCTTCCAGATACAAATCCGCTACCGGATAGGTGTCATAGCCTTCACGTTGATTCAGCACCACAAAGTGAGTCACCCCGGAGTCAAACCAGACATCGAGAATATCTGTTACCTTGTGATAATTGACGGCATCCTCACCGATCAGTTCCTTGGCATCCAGCGCATACCAGGCATCCACGCCATCCAGTTCGATGCGTTTGGCGACTTCTTCCATCAGCGCCACGCTATCCGGGTGCGGCTCCTGGGTTTTGTTATGAACAAACAGCGCAATAGGCACACCCCAGGTACGCTGGCGCGAGATACACCAGTCCGGGCGCGTGGTGACCATCCCATCGATGCGGGCCTGTCCCCATTCCGGCATCCATTTGGTATTGCCAATGGCACGCAGCGCCGCCTGGCGCAGACCCTGTTGTTCCATGCTGATGAACCATTGCGGCGTAGCGCGGAAAATGATCGGCGTTTTGTGACGCCAGCAATGCGGATAACTGTGGCGTAATTTAGCGACCGTCACCAAGGCGCCCTTGGCCTTCAGCACATCAATGACATCGTCATTGGCCTTGAACACATGCTTGCCGCCAAACAAAGGCGTTTCCGGCAAAAACACGCCATTGGGTCCCACGGGATTATCCACTTTAAGGTGATAACGCAAACCGGCAATATAGTCTTCCTGACCGTGTCCAGGCGCGGTATGTACACACCCGGTACCGGCATCGAGTGTCACGTGATCGCCCAGAATGATCGGCACTTCCCGTTCATAAAACGGATGATGCAATTTCAGGTTTTCCAGATCTTCCCCCATGCAGGTGCCGACGATGTGGTAATCGTCAACACCATAGCGCTGCATACAGGATTGCACGAGTTCACTGGCCAGCAACAGGTATTCGGTATTGTGACCGGCAATGCCTTCACACTGCACCATGCTGTATTCCAGTTTGGGATTGATCGCGACAGCCTGGTTGGCAGGTAAGGTCCAGGGCGTGGTGGTCCAGATCACCACCGAGACTTTCTTGCCAAAATGTTTGTGGTCAACGTGGCTACAACGCGCCTTTAAGGCCTCGACATCCATTACTTCAAACCGCACATCAATCGCCGGCGAGGTCTTATCTTCGTACTCGACCTCAGCCTCGGCCAGTGCTGATCCACACTCGGCGCACCAGTGCACGGGCTTGGATCCTTTATGTAAATGGCCATTGGCGACGATGCGCGCAAGCGCCCGTACGATGTCCGCTTCAAACTGGAAGTCCATCGTCAGGTATGGCTTGTCCCATTCACCCAGGACGCCCAGGCGTATGAAATCTTTACGCTGACCATCCACCTGCTTTGCCGCATAGGTACGACAGGCTTTGCGGAATTCCTCAGCGCTGACCTTCACACCGGCCTTGCCGACTTTCTTTTCCACCTGTAATTCGATCGGCAGACCATGACAATCCCAGCCCGGGATATATGGCGCATCATAGCCGTCGAGGGTACGTGACTTGACGATGATGTCCTTGAGGATTTTATTCACCGCGTGGCCCAGATGTATGTCGCCGTTGGCGTAAGGCGGGCCATCATGCAGGACAAACAGCGGCTTGCCTTTATTGCTTTCACGCAGTTTCTGATACAGGCCCATGCCTGCCCATTGCTTTAGCTGCTCCGGTTCCCGGTTAGCGAGATTGCCACGCATGGGGAAATCGGTCTTGGGGAGATTGAGTGTGTCTTTATAGTCAGCCACAGTGCATTAATTCCTTTTTCTTATGAATCATTAAATCAGGTATTACCCGAGTGGTGTTGCTGTGCCAGCGAATAACCCTGGCGATTTTCAAAATAGGCCTGCGCGTTTTGCACATCTTTTGCGATCTGGATTTTCAGGGCATCCAGTGTCGTATAACGAACCTCGTCACGCAACTTGTGCAGGAAACTCACCTGCAGGTGCGCGCCATAAATATCCCGATCGAAATCAAACAGATACACTTCCAGGATCGTCGTCTTGCCATCCACTGTTGGTCGCGTCCCCAGACTGGCCACGCCAGGTAGGGGTTCGCCTTCGATCCCGAACACCTCCACCACAAAAATCCCCTGCAGCGGTGTTGCCTTGCGGTGCACGTGAATATTCGCAGTGGGAAAACCTAATTCACGCCCCAGTTTTTTGCCATGGGCCACCCGCCCGCTCATACGATATGTCCGGCCGAGCAGTTGTTCTGCCCTGGCCAGATCGCCTGCATTCAGGGCATGCCGTACCCGGGTACTGCTAACACGCTCACCCTCGATCTGAAAGGTATGCATGTTGACCACAGCGAAACCGTGTTCACGCCCGGCGGCCTGTAACATGGCGAAGTCACCTGCGCGATCCTTGCCGAAGCGAAAATCATCGCCGACCACCAGATACTTCACCCCCAGGCCATCCACCAGCACACGCTGGATAAAGTTGTCGGCGCTCATCTGTGCCAGCTTGCGGGTAAAGGGCAACAGTAGCAGCCGATCGATATGAAATCGGCGTAGCGCCTCCACCTTCTCCCGCATTTTGGTTAATCGTGCCGGCGCCTGCTGGGGACGAAAATATTCCATCGGCTGCGGCTCGAACGTGATCAGAGCCGACGGCAAATGCAGGCGTCCCGCCTCTTCTCCCAACTGACCGATAACAGCCTGGTGGCCCAGATGCACGCCGTCAAAATTCCCGATCGTGGCCACGCAACCACGAAGCTCCGGGCGTAAATTGTGTATACCGCGAATTAGCTGCATCTCGAACCTTGACCGGGTTAGTTTACCCAGGTGTATGACGTATCTGCTGAGTCGAACGCTATATTATAAGGAAGACGCAGAAAAATGCCCTCTCCCATCAGGCATGTTGGGCGCGAAATGCCCCTAAGCGAAACCCAAACAGATAGAGGCCGGCAAAGTAGGTAGCGGCACAGCCACTGACCCACACCGCCAGCATCAGTGCCCGATGGCCAGCGGACCAGGCCAACCAGTGCGGCAACCCCGGGACGGCAAAGATCAGGACCGCCAGCATCAGGCACAACGCGCCTCCCATCTGGAACAGGAAACGGCCCCAGCCTGGCATGCGGTGATAGACCCCCTGCCGGCGCAAGGTGAGAAATAACATGATGGCGTTGGCATAGGCGGAGAGCGAGGTGGCAATGGCCAGTGCGGTATGCGGTGCCTGATACCCCAGGTGCAGCCAGGGGATCACTAACACCGCAATCAGGACAATGTTGGCCAGCATCGCCACCACCGCAATGCGCACCGGGGTACGGGTGTCCTGGCGGGAATAAAAACCGGGCGCCAGCACCTTGATCATGATAAAGGCCACCAGACCACTGGCGTAGGCAAACAGACTCATTTGCGCCATCACCACGTCATGCTGATTAAAAGCCCCATAATTGAACAGGGTGGTCATCAGCGGCCCCGCCAGCATCACCAGCCCGGCCGTCGCCGGCAGCGCAATCAAGAGTGCCCAGCGGATGCCCCAGTCGAGGGTCTTGGAAAACTCCTGCGCATCGGTCTGGGCGTGGTGCTGGGACAGGCTGGGCAGGATTACCGTGGAAATGGCGATACCAAACACGCCCAGGGGGAATTCCACCAGCCGATCGGAATAGGTCAGCCAGGATACGGAGCCATCCGGCAATACCACATAGGCCACCAGCACATCGACCAGCAAATTGATCTGGACCACCATGGAGCCAAGGACGGCCGGGCCCATCAGGCGCATGATGCGTTTGACACCGGGATCATTGAAGCCCCAACGCGGCCAGCTCAGGAAACCCAGTTTGGCCAGAAACGGCAACTGGAAACCCAGCTGCACAATCCCGGCCGCCAGCACTCCCCAGGCCAGGGCCAGGACCTGGTCTCCGGCTGGCAGGCGCGGGGCCAGAAACAAGGCAGCACTAATCAGGCACAGATTTAAAAATACCGGGGTGAAAGCCGGAACAGCAAAGCGCTTGTAGGTATTCAGCACCCCGCCGGCCAGGGAAGTCAGGGAAATGAATAGGATATAGGGCAGGGTCAGCACCAGCATTTCGGCAGTAAGCACTAACTTGTGCTGGTTACTCACGGCCTTGGGCCCGAGGTGCAGGATCAGCCAGGGAAACAGCACAATTCCCACCACCGTGATGCCCAGCACCACCAGGCCCAGGCTACCGGCCACTCGGCCGATGAGCTCGCGCACAGCAGCATCACCCTGCTTGACCTTGTACTCGCCCAGAACCGGGACAAATCCCTGGGAAAAGGCCCCCTCGGCAAACAGTCGACGCATGAAATTGGGGATCTTGAAGGCCAACCAGAAGGCATCCAGGCCGGCACCAGCACCGAAGACAATGGCGATAATCTGGTCCCGAATCAGGCCAAATACCCGTGACACCAGGGTCAGGCCGCTGAAAATGCTGGCGGAACGCAGCAGCCCCATCAGTACCTGCCCTGCTCGTTTGTTGCCCTAACCCACTGATTTTTTTGTATTTCCATGGGCGCGTATTATGCCTGTAGCGGACACAGAAATACATTGCCCCGGATGCGGCAAAAGACCAGTGAAATACCGGCGGGGCGTTGCCTTACTCTGGTAAAACGTCCATAATACGCCGCTTTCGTAAACAGCCGTGCCAACAGGAGAATTACCTTGGCCAATACAGCCCAATCCAAAAAGCGCGCCCGCCAGGCGATCAAGCGCAACGAACACAATGTCCCGCTGCGGTCACGTTTTCGCAGTGCGATCAAGAAAGTCCTCACCGCCATCGCCAGTGGTGACAAAACTGCAGCCCAGTCTGCTTACAAAGACGCGGTCTCCCTGATCGACAAGACCGAGAACAAGGGCCTGATCCACAAGAACAAGGCCGCTCGCCACAAGTCACGTCTGAACACCCGCGTGCGTGCAATGTAAGCGAGCAAATCGCATGCAATAAAAAACCGGCTTCGTGCCGGTTTTTTATTGGCGTTTGAAAAACGCATCATCCAAGATGACCCCCTATCCAGTCTCGCAGTGCTGCAAGATCCACTTGCTTCGATTCCAAAAGCCTGATGAGAAAGGCATGGGCAGATTTCGCCTCCACCTTAAGGCGGTATCCGTTTAAGCGTAAAAAGGTATCCGT
>JBECKZ010000231.1:0-45832 GCA_040235555.1 Thiohalomonadales bacterium
GGATATTCCGGTCACGATTTCCATGGAAGTTGGCAGCACCCGGATCAATATCCGTGACCTGCTGCAGTTGAATCAGGGCTCGGTTATCGAACTGGACCGCATGGTGGGAGAGCCGCTGGATATCAAAGTGAACGGAACATTGATTGCGCATGGTGAAGTGGTTGTGGTGAATGAGAAGTTCGGTATTCGCTTGACTGACGTCATCAGTCCGGCTGAACGAGTCAGACAGCTCAAATAATCATCAGGAGCCGTTCCATTGCCGGTTCCCTGGCGGAACACAGCGACCGCAGTCAAGAGCCTGACGCTCTCTCATCCCTACCGCTGCCAAACCAGAATGAATTAAGTCCGTAAAAACAATATGATAGCTTGAGTGTGGCTAGATTGAGAATCCAGATACTATGCTGGAACAGTTGTTGCATTATCATATAGCCCATAACACGAATTACGCCTTAAGCGATAACCAGGGAACGTAATGAAAATAAATCGCTATACAAGAACAGAAAACAGTCAGGTCGTGTCTCAGTCATCACCTGCATGTGGCGGTGAAATTGTAACCAGCTCGGTTTCAATCACATATAATGAGATAACGGCGCATGCTCATGGCGAATGAACAATCGTACGATCAGGCAATTGGACTTTGCCATAATACTAGTCCTAGACCGGTTCGCGTTATTGCCGTGACTGGTGGCAAGGGTGGGGTAGGTAAAACCAATGTCGCGGTCAACCTTGGTATGGCCATGGCCCACGGTGGCAAGCAGGTGATGATTATGGATGCGGACCTTGGTTTGGCCAATGTCGATGTCATGCTGGGCTTGCAGCCCAGGCTTAATCTGCATCATGTCCTCACCGGTGAGTACACCCTGGAAGATATTATTATTGAAGGACCGGGTAACATCAGAATCATCCCGGCCTCCTCTGGTGTTAAGGGTATGGCCTGTCTTGCCCCACAGATCCATGCCGGTTTAATCCAGGCTTTCAGCGAATTGTCCCAGGCTGTGGATGTGCTGATTGTGGATACTGCAGCCGGGATATCCGATGCGGTCACGGTCTATACCCGCGCCGCCCAGGAAGTCGTAGTGGTGGTTTGTGATGAACCGGCTTCCATTACCGACGCCTACGCCATCATCAAACTGATGAGTCGTGAGCACGGAGTCAATCGTTTTCGAGTTGTGGCCAACATGGCAACCAGTCCCCAGCATGGCCGTGACATTTACACTAAAATCGCCAATGTGACCGACCGTTTTCTGGATGTTGCGCTAGACTATATGGGATACGTGCCGGAGGATGACTACCTGCGTAAATCAGTCAAGAAACAACGCGCAGTGTTTGAGGCATTCCCACGTAGCAAATCTGCGCAAGCCTTTGCCAAACTTGCTGACAAGGCAAACAAGTGGCCGATGCCGATAAGCGCGGCGGGTCATTTGGAATTCTTCGTAGAACGCTTGATCCAACCATTCCAAAATCAAAATATCGAGGCTATGTGATGAACGGTGCTGCTATGTCTACTTATGCTTCAGAAAAACCCAGAATTGCGCGAAATGATTTAGTTGAAAAACACGCGCCACTCGTTAAACGAATTGCATGTCACTTAATCAATCGCTTGCCGGCGAGTGTGCAACTTGAGGACCTGGTCCAGGCCGGTATGATTGGGCTGCTGGAGGCGTCGCGTAACTATGACGAAGGTCAGGGTGCAAGTTTCGAAACCTACGCCGGTATCCGCATACGCGGGGCTATGCTGGATGAAATACGTAAAAACGACTGGGCTCCGCGCTCGGTTCACCGCAAGGCACGCATGGTGGCTGAAGCGGTTCGTAATATCGAGCATGAGCATGGTCGCGATGCGCGCGATACCGAAATTGCGAATTCGCTAGAGATTACGCTTGAAGAGTATTACAAGATTCTGCAGGACAACAGTTACCACAAAGTGCTCAGTGTTGAAGACATGGGCCTGGGAGAAGAGTCCTTACTGGATAATATTTCAGACAATGCCCCGGGTATTCTCGATGGCCTGCAAAAAGACGACATGCAACGGATCATCGCCGAGGCAGTTGCCAGCTTGCCTGAACGGGAACGCCTGGTTATGGCCCTCTACTATGATGAAGAATTGAATCTCCGTGAAATTGGTGCGGTTATGGGTGTGAGTGAATCCCGCGTCAGCCAGATACATTCTCAGGCAGTAATTCGCTTGCAGGCCAGGATGGCCAATCGTCTTAATGAAAATGCCTAGTTCTCCTTGTTGTAGCTCCTCCTCACAAGGCCAGTGGAAACACTGGCCTTGTTTCTTTCAGCACCCTCAAAGTGGCCTAGTTAATTAATTTTTAACTGCTTTTTAAAGGTTATCGGTGGTTTGTTGATTAAAATATTCTTGCTCCCGTCCGATAGTATTTCTGTGTCTTTATGTCATTTTAGCCGTTGTGCCTGTGACGGGATGTAATCGGGTAGATTTGGGTAGACAGGAAATCTGGAGGGATTTCGTGGATAAGAACATGAAGATACTCATCGTGGATGACTTTCCTACGATGCGGCGAATTCTCAAGGAGCTGTTGCGCGACCTGGGTTTTAACAACACATCGGAAGCTGACGACGGCGCAACAGCCTTGCCCATGTTGCAGCTTGGCGGATACGACCTGTTAATCACCGACTGGAATATGCCAGGCATGCAGGGCATTGATCTGCTCAGGCGTATACGTGCTGATGACAAATTAAATTCGCTACCGGTACTGATGGTCACAGCTGAACAAAAGCCCGAGCAGATCGATGAGGCTGCGAAGGCGGGAGTCAATGGTTATATCGTGAAACCATTTACGGCAAAGACCCTGAAAGGAAAACTCGACAAGATTTTCGACAGGGTCGGTAGTTAATAAAATAAAAGAAGGCAAATAATGGATGGGAAAAGAATAATTAGCAAAGATACCGTCTCGCCGGCATGGATGCCGATGGTTGTTAAGGTTGTCACGCATTGAAACAGGACGGTTCAGTGATAAGGACGTGGGAACAGGTCACATGTGTTGTGTACGATATGCCAGCAGCGGTTACCTATGCCGAGATAAGTGAACACAATATCAGTTTCCAAGACATAGCATGCAACCTCGTGCAAAGGGTATAACACCATGGACATGCTGAGTATTATTGGACTGATAGTGGGCGCCGCGGCAATTATCATCGGGCAGTATCTCGAAGGTGGCCATATCGGTTCATTGATGAATGGACCGGCTATTCTTATCGTGTTGGGCGGCACGTTTGGCGCAGTGATGCTGCAATCACCGTTTTCGACATTCATGCGTGGTATGCGTATGCTGGTGTGGACTTTTTTACCGCCCAAAGTGCATAACCAGGATGCCATAAATAAAATCATGTCGTGGAGTAATATCGCCCGCAAGGAAGGTTTGCTCGGTCTGGAAAACATCGAGGAATCGGAAACGGATCCATTCACCCGTAAAGGCTTGCAATTATTGGTGGATGGTTCTGAACCGGAGAATATCCGCAGCATCCTCGATGTGGACATTTTTACCAAAGAACATCACGACATTCAGGCTGCACGAATATTTGAGAGCATGGGTGGTTATGCGCCGACACTCGGGATCATCGGTGCAGTGATGGGTCTGATTCAGGTAATGGGTAATCTGTCAGATCCATCCAAACTTGGCAGTGGTATAGCCGTGGCTTTCGTTGCGACGATTTATGGCGTGGGTTCCGCTAACCTGATCTTTTTGCCTATTGCAAACAAACTCAAGAACATCATTCATACCCATGTTCAGTATCGTGAAATGATCGTCGAGGGTATGATCTCAATTGCTGAAGGTGAGAACCCTCGCAACATTGAAACTAAGCTGATGGGATTCCTGCGCTAATGGAGCGTTATCAGGAAAAGAAACGACGCAAACGCAGTATCGTTGAAAGCGATAATCCCGACCGCTGGCTGGTTTCCTATGCTGACTTTATTACGTTATTGTTTGCTTTCTTTGTGGTGATGTATGCCATTTCATCAGTTAACGAAGGCAAGTATCGCGTGTTGTCTGACACCCTGATCGAGGCATTCAAGACCCCTCCCAAATCGACTCAACCGAACCAGATCGGCAAACCGCCGGAAGGACAATTACCTGAAACCCAGGGCAAGGTTGGCGTATCTGAATCGACCCGGGTCGAATCACCGAAGGCAGCACAGCCTCAGCATCACATGATCCAGCTTGCCAATCGGATTAAACTCAAGCTGCAGTCTTTGGTCGATAAAAAGCTTATCAAAGTAACACCCAATAAATTGTGGGTCGAGGTGGAGATTAACACCAGCATCTTGTTTTCCAGTGCCAGTGCCGATCTGGAACTGGAAGCCTATGAACCACTGAAGAAATTGGCCGGAATTCTGGCAGGTTTACCCAATTACATCGACGTTGAAGGTTATACCGATAACATGCCGATCAATAACGCGGTGTACCCCAGTAACTGGGAGTTATCAGCAGCACGTGCGGCCAGTGTGGTGCAGTTGTTTATTAAAAGCGGAGTAGATCCTGATCATCTATCGGTTATTGGATATGGTCAATACCGTCCAATTGCAAGCAACAATACTATGGAAGGCCGCCGCCAGAACCGGCGTGTGCGGGTCGTGATCCTTGCTGACAAAAATGCGCAACGGATCCAGGAGATCGAGCGGACCCCAGCTGCCAAGACCAATTAACTGTGGTCAGACGTTTTTAATCACTTCTAAGCCATAGATTCACAAGCCAGGCGGACCGATACGATTGTGCCGCCACCAGGTCGTGTCTCAAGTGTAATTTGCCAGCCATTGGCATCAGCCAGTTGACGTGCAATTGCCAGGCCCAACCCGCTACCACCACCAGTGCTACTGCGAGACACTTCAAGGCGATGAAAGGGACGAAAGACCGATTCACGTTCTGACTCGGGAATACCTGGGCCACGATCGAGTACGCGTATCACTACCTCACTGTCAGCATGCTTGCATTCAATTTCGACTTCCTTATCTTCGCTATAACGGGCAGCATTACCAAGCAGATTGGTAATAATGCGTTCGAGTGAGTACGGACGCACAGCACACATAATAGGTGTTTCAGCAGGTGTCCAGAGCACATCCGTCCCGGTGCGGCGAGCATCTGCCACTACACCGTCCACGAGTTCGCGCAAATCCAGATTCTCAACGGTTTCTTCGGTCATGCCGCGAGCGAGTGCAAGATATTGTGCGAGCAGGTTATCCATCACATCGAGATCACGCACAATGCCGCTACGCAACCTGGGATCAAATTCGGCGGGAAGCATCTCTACGGCAATTCGCATGCGTGCAAGCGGTGTGCGCAAATCATGTGAGACACCGGCGAGCATGGTCGTGCGGTTGGCCAGTAATTCACGGACGTCATGTGCCATGCGATTGAAGGTGCGAGCCAGGGTCGCCAGTTCGGCCGGACCGGTTTCGGGCAAGGGTTTGGGTTCCGAGCCATGTCCGATTTGCAGTGCAGCGTGTGCCATACGGGTAAGCGGACCGGTCATGCGACGCGCGAGGATCAATGCTGTCACCACAACAATGACCAGCATAGCTGCAAAGATAATGAGCAGGGCGTAGGGTTGTCGCGTACCAATCCGGTCATGCGCAAAACCGACTCGAAGCTTATGTCCCCCCATCGTCATGTCAACCCAGTAATACTCGGGATTGTGGGTAGTGAGCACAGGAACGGGATAACCGAGGCGTTTTTCCAGTGCCTGTTCCAGCAATAACCGATACGGCAGGATGTTTGTGTGGTTGGGCAGGGGAGTGTCTGCGGGTTGGACTATGAGCCCATGGTGTTCGATGAGTTCACGTTCGAAATCATGCCGAGTTTCAGGAGGGAGTTCCACCCAGGTTTGTGCCGAGAGCACAATGAGTGCGGCCAGGTCGTCGGTGGCCTGACGTCCGAGCGGCAGGTTGACAAAGTACGCAGTGGCACCAAACACGATTAGCAATAGCAGGACGAAGGCAGCCGTCAGGGTAAGCGTCGTTCGGCGAAATAGTGTGGATGACTGTCTGCTCATGTTGTTCCCTTGCCTTCAGGGGTAAACATATAGCCTTCACCCCAGATGGTACGCAGATAACGTGGTGAGGTCGGGTCGTCTTCAATCTTGCGTCGTAGTCGTGTGACACGTACATCAATAGATCGATCGAATGGCGAGCGATCATATCCCTTGAGCAAATCGATCAGGCGATCGCGTGACAGTACGTGATTGGGATGTTCACTAAGCACACGCAGCAGGGCAAACTCACCCGAAGTGAGTGCGACCTCCTCACCATTACGTTGGAGAATGTGACGGTCAATATCCATACTAAATGGGCCAAAGTGACGTTGCGTATTTGGGATGGAGGTAGGTGCACCCTGCTGATTCGGACGCCGAAGTACGGCGCGAATTCGTGCCAGTAATTCACGTGGATTAAACGGTTTTGGCAGGTAATCGTCGGCACCGACTTCGAGCCCGACGATGCGATCCACTTCTTCTCCACGAGCGGATAACATGATGATGGGTAGCTGGTTGCTTGCACGTAAGCGCCGCGCGATAGACAAGCCATCCTCACCAGGTAACATCAGATCCAGGATCACCAAGTCTGGCGTTTGGTTTGCCATAAAGGCGTCCATGGCGGCACCGTCGGCAACGGTTGAGACCTGGAATCCCTGCTCAGCCAGGTAGCGTGCCAGCAACTCCCGTAAATCTGGGTCATCGTCCACGACGAGCAAGTGTTCTGTAGCTGGCGTTGTCATACCTTATTCCTACCGGGCAAAGTGCTTGAATGCAAATTGAAAAAACGCGACTGAAACATCTTGTTACATATTCGGGCAAACCTGAAATCACTGTGAAACAGCATCTGCGCATACTTCCTTGCCAGAAAACAGGATTTGCTGGCTTCTTGAAGTTTGATTCAGATCATTGCGAGATAAGGAGTGATTATATATGAACAGCAAAAGCAAAGTACTTATTGTTGCAGCCTTGACCCTGACGGCGGGAATGATTACCTCAAGTCTGGTACAGGCGGAACAGGATTTTAGTCAATACAGTAACGAGGAGTTGGTACGGCTTCGTGCCCATGTCCGGAACATGAATGAGACAGACCGCGTGCAGTTTCAACAGGAGTTGCAATTGCGTGCACAGAAGATGAATCCAAACGAGCGTGCGTTTCTGGGTCTTGAAAACAAGGCAGAGCAGAACCAGTTGCATGAACGCATTAATGAGGACAATACCAACGGTCAGGGCGAACTGAAACGTGAACGCCATCGGACTGAGAATGATTCCGGTTACGGGCGTGGTTTCGGTTCGCGCCATGGCGTTACAGGTGGCGGCCGAAGTCGCTAATTGACAGGGGAGGGCATACCTCAGCGTGCCTTCCCCTAACCAGATGCTGACAGTGCTGTTGTTAAAGGAGATACGGATGGCCAGGAAGCGTTACTTGCAAAATATCAGTGTGGTCACTTTTACACTGATATTATTTGTCAACCCCGTGGTATATGCTGCCGATGCAGACTGGACCTTGACCAGCAGCATTCAACGCGTGTTAAAAGTGGCACCGGAGATTCGTGCCGCCGAGGCGACTATCAATATGCGTCGCGGTGAGCTTACCCAGTCCAGTGCATTCCCTAATCCGTACATCGAGTTACGTGCCGATCAGAAACTCGGTATGGATGATGGGCAAGGTGGGACAGATTTGACGCAGGTCGCTATCAGCCAGGCTTTACCATTTGGCCGTCTGGGTCATCAGAAGGACATGGCCGCAGCCAATCTCAGTGCGGCGGAAGCAAGCTCGCATGAACAACGTTTAATCCTGGAATATCGCACGGCCCAGGCTTATCACCATTTACAGCTTGCACAGGCCCGACTGGATTTAGCCGAACAGCGTCTGTCGGTAGCCGAGACCTATACGGGGCTTGGCAAGCGTAAAAGTGATCCAGTGGTGCGTTATATTTCCAAGCGGGAACGGCTGCGCCTGAACATCCTGCGCGAGACAGCGCGCCAGGCGGTAGCGACAGCAGAAGGCGAATATACTGAAGCCCTGGCCAGTTTTCGAACGAATCTGCTTTTGCCGACAGATACGAACCCGTCGGTGACCCCCCTGGGTCCGGTGCCGAGTCCACCTGTTCTGGCCACACTGGAAACCAGATTCAGTTTACATCCCGAACTGGTTGCCAGTCAGCTCACGATCAAGGCCGCACAAGCCGGCGTTGCTGTTGCACGATCCCAGCGTCTGTCAGACCCGGTATTGACGGTCTTCAGGGAACGTGACTACCTGGGTGGTAGTCGTCGCGATTACAGTGGTGTGATGTTGAGCGTGCAGGTTCCACTTTGGAACGGTAACAACGGCGGAGTAAGTCGTGCCCGTGCAGAGGCCAACAAGGCTGAATCCCAATTTCAAATCCTGAAGCGTGACCTTGCCAGTCGTCTGCGCCTGCACGAGATGCACCTGGGCCATTTGATCACCCAGGCAGCTGACTACAACACGCAACTGGTTTTACCAACGGAACGGGATTTGAATCTGACACTGAAAAGCTATGCGAGCGGTCAGGTTGATCTATTAACTTTAATCGATGCCTATAACACCCATTTTGATGCGCACTTCCGTTATCTGGAATTGTTGCAGCAGGGCTGGATGGAAGAAGCCGATTTGCGCCTGGCCGCCGGTCTGACTGTCCGTGAGTATGACGATATTAGCGCACAAGCGGGTGCGATGAAGAGGAAAGTTCAATGATTGCCGCACTAATCCGTTTTTCACTCATACAGCGGCTGATGATCCTGATGCTTGCCCTTGGCCTGGCCGGTGGCGGCATCTGGGCCTATCACAGTCTGCCCATCGATGCCTTTCCCGATATTTCATCGCCACAGGTGATGGTGATCGTGAAGGCCCCGGGTATGTCGCCCACTGAAGTGGAGCAACGCATTACCACGCCGATTGAAATGGAACTGCAGGGCCTGCCGAATCAGACCGTACTGCGTTCCACCACCAAGTATGCACTGTCGAGCATTGTGATCGATTTTAGCGATGGTACCGATATCTATTGGGCGCGCCAGCAGGTCAATGAACGTCTGAACCAGGTATGGAGTAATCTGCCCGAAGGTGTGAGCGGTGGTTTGGCGCCAATTACGACCCCATTGGGTGAAGCCTACATGTATCGCATCGTCGGTGGTGGTCTGGACAATCGCGAACTTCGTGCATTGCAGGATTGGGTTATCCGTCCGCGCCTGCGCACAGTCGAAGGCGTCGCCGATGTGAATTCCCTCGGGGGTGAGGTGCGTGCCTACGAAGTACAACCCCGTCCTGGCATGCTGGTGCGATATGGGCTATCGATTGCCGATCTGGAACAGGCACTGGTGCGCAGTAACCGCAATGCCGGCGGCGATCGCATCAATCGTGGGGATAACATGTTGCTGGTACGCACAGTCGGTAATTTACGCGGCATGGAGGATATCGCCAACGTCACCGTGGCCATGCGTGATGGCGTGCCCTTGCTGATGAGTAAAGTTGCCGATGTGCGGCTGGGTTCACTCACGCGCTATGGTGCCGTTACTGCAAACGGCAAGGGCGAAGCAGTGACCGGACTGGTCTTGCTGCGCAAAGGCGCCAATAGTCGCACGATGGTGCAGGGCGTGAAGAAAGAATTGGCGCAATTAGAAAAGAGCCTGCCCAAGGGTGTCCAGATTATCCCGTTTTATGATCGGACCGACCTGGTGACCAAGGCCGTGCTGACCGTGGAAAAGGCCCTGGGCGAGGCCGTAGTGCTGGTATTGCTGGTATTGATCATCATGTTGGGTAACTTGCGCAGCGCCCTGACGGTGGCCTTGATTCTGCCATTGTCGGTGTTGTTTACCTTAATCATGATGCGTATCTTCGGTGTGTCGGCTAACCTGATGTCGCTTGGGGGGCTGGCCATCGCCATTGGTATCCTGGTGGATGCTGCTGTGGTTGTGGTGGAAAACATTCACGCCCAGTTGAGTCGAGCACCCAAGGGGGTAAGTCATCTGCATCTGGTTTACCGAGCCGTTGTGGAAGTGTCGGTGCCAGTATTGTCAGGTATTCTGATCATTATCATCGTGTTCCTGCCACTGTTCAGTCTTACCGGACTCGAAGGCAAAATGTTTAAACCCCTGGCGATCACGATTTCATTTGCACTGATCGGTTCGTTACTGTTGTCGCTGACGGTGATTCCGGTACTTGCCAGCCTGCTCATGCGCGGCGGCCATGAAGGTGACGGCTGGCTGTTGAGTACACTCAAGCGAGGTTATTTGCCCATAATGCGCTGGGCTTTGGCGCATCGGCGTGCCTCGGTGGGCGGTGCCGTGATCGCCTTGATTGCCGCGCTTGCCCTGTTTCCTTTCATTGGCAAGGAGTTCATGCCGACCATGGATGAGGGCACGACGGTTGTGCTAATTGAAAAGACGCCGACAATTTCGCTGGAACACTCACTGGCTATGGATGCCCCGATCCAGAAGGCTATGATGGAACTGCCCGAAGTCACGGGCGTGGTCTCACGTACTGGCGCCGATGAGCTGCGCATGGACCCGATGGGATTGAACCAGACCGATAATTTCCTGATTACCAAACCGCGCTCCGAGTGGACGTCGAGTCTGGCGGATTTCCATAAACGCCTGCGTGAAAAACTGGAGAAGTTCGAAGGAATCGATTTTGCCTTTTCGCAACCGATCGATATGCGTGTGTCGGAAATGCTGACCGGTGTGCGTGCCGCCATGGCGATCAAGTTGTACGGTGACGATCTAGCAACGCTTGATGACCTGGCGAAAAAGATTGAAGCCCTGGTGCAAAAGATCCCCGGCGCAATCGATGTCTTCCGCGGCAAGATGTCGGGACAGAAGTACCTGCAGATCAGCATTCGTCACGATGATATTGCGCGCTACGGGATAAGTGTTGAGGACGTCAATCAGCATATCGAACTGGCGGTGGGAGGGCGTGTTGCCACTGAGGTTATCGAAGGTAATCGCCGCACCGGCGTGTTGGTGCGTTACCCCAGTGCTGCACGCAGTTCACCTCAAGCTCTGGAGGCATTACTGGTGCAGGCACCGTCCGGGGCCAAGATCCCCCTAGCGCAATTGGCCGATATTAAGGAAGTTGATGGACCGGTTTTGATTTCCCATGAAGCCGCCAAACGGCAAGTGGTGATCCAGTCGAATGTGGAAGGCCGTGACGTGGTCGGATTTGTGGATGACGTGCGCGCCGCGATTGAACGCGATATCAAGATGCCCCCTGGTTACTATGTCACCTTCGGTGGTCAGTTCGAAAATCAGCAACGTGCCAGTGGTCGGTTGTTGATGGTCGTACCAATAGCCATCGTGCTGATCTTCCTGATGCTGTTCACAACCTTCCGCTCTGTGCGCCAGGCAGGATTGATTATTCTGAATATTCCTTTTGCCATGATCGGTGGCATCGTGAGCCTGTATCTGTCTGGTCTGTATCTCTCGGTACCGGCTTCAGTCGGGTTTATTACCCTGTTCGGTGTTGCCGTCCTCAATGGGGTGGTGATGGTGACCTATTTTAATCAGTTGCGCGATGCCGGTCGCGATTTACGCCAGGCGGTGATCGAAGGTGCTGAGCGCCGTTTGCGTCCGGTCTTGATGACGGCGATGATTGCCAGTCTTGGCCTGGTACCGATGTTGCTCGCGACCGGGCCGGGCTCGGAGTTGCAACGGCCTTTGGCTGTCGTGGTCATCGGTGGTCTGATTACCTCGACACTTTTAACCTTGGTGTTGTTGCCAACCTTGTATGCCTGGCTGGAAGAGCGTTTCGCCGCTGATGCTGAGAATCAGGATTCGGGAGACAAAGCATGAAACAACTCGTGATGGTGGTGCACGCCAATGTGCAACAGGATCTGAGTGATCGCTTGCGCGCGATTGAGCAGGTGCAGGGTTTTACCTTCAGTCACGTCGAAGGTCATAGTCGCCACACTGGTCAGGACAGATCCCTGTCTCCCCGCGACAAGGTGGTCGGTTATGTGCCGCGGGTTCGGGTGGATATCATGCTGGAAGAGGCCGATGTGGCACCGGTACTCGAAGCACTACGCTGTGCGAATTGTGGCATCGCCGGCAATGGTGTCTACTGGGTCCTCGATGTGGATCAGTACGGGCGGATTTAAGCGGAATCGTCAATCTACAAGTCTGCCGCGACTTGCTCATAATTTTTGTTCTGAAGTGGGGGCTGGCGAATGCCAGCCCCGAAGTATTTACTTAGAGCCTTGTATTGATGTCAACATTCTTTGTGTTTAGTCATGGCAAAGTCTGCATAATGCATTTCATTGGCTTCGAACCAGGCGAACTCTGTCTTGCGGAACTTGTTCCAATGGTCGTACACCTTGCGCCAGGTCTTGTCCTTTTTACTGAGGTCGTTATAGATATCCTGGGAGTGATCGTATGCGGCCTGCATAATGTCCCTGCTGAAAGTGTGCAGCTTCACACCCTTGCTGAGTAACTCTTGCAGCGCCTTCGGGTTGCGGGCATCGTATTTTGCCAGCATCTGCTGGTTGGCCTCCGCCGATGCCGCTCTGACTGCATATTGATACTCCTTGGGCAGGGAATCCCAGGCCTTGCGGTTGATATATAGCGATAACTGTGTGCTCGGTTCCCACCAGGCAGGTGCATAGTAGTTTTTGGCCACCTGATAGAACCCGAGCTTCTCGTCATCATACGGACCAATCCATTCGGTGGCATCGATCACACCACGTTCCAGAGCCGGGTAGATTTCCGCCGCGGCAAGAGTCTGGACGTTGACCCCCATGCGGGCCATGATCTTGCCGCCGAAACCGGGAATACGCATCTTGAGGCCCTTCAAGGCCTTCAGGTCCGGCACCGGTTTGCGGAACCAACCACCCATCTGGCAGCCGGTATTACCAGCGGGCAAAGTCATGATGTTGAAACTGGAGAAGACTTCCTTGTTCAGCAAGTCATTACCGCCTGCTTCCATCTGCCAGGCGTATTGCATCCGGGCGGTGAAGCCAAACGGCAGGGTGGTATCGAAGGCGAGGCTCGGTGTCTTGCCTATATAATAGTAAGATGCCGTGTGCCCCATTTGCACGGTGCCCTGTGATACAGCGTCGAGTACCTGCAATCCACCGACAATTTCACCGCCGGAATAGGCACGGATCTGAAAGCGACCATCGGTCAACTCGCCTACCCGTTTGGCAATGTGCTGGGCGCCACCAAAGATGGTATCCAGGCTCACCGGCCAACTAGCAGCCAGGCGCCAGCGCAGGCGGGGCGACTCTGCACGCACGAACGGTGCGGCAGCGATACCGGCGCCTGCGGCGGCACCGGCTCCCGCATGTTTGAGAAAATCTCTTCGTTTCATGGTGTTTACTCCTCTTGTGGTTATTATTCCAAACCGCAGATCCTGAACCTCAAGCCCCGAACAGGTGCACGATGCCAGGAAACGCGATAACAAGCAGTAACCCTATGAGCTGGATAATGATAAACGGTATGACGCCCCGGTACATTTGCCCTGTGGTTACTGCGGGAGGCGCGACTCCTCTTAAATAGAATAGCGAAAATCCGAACGGTGGCGTTAAAAATGACGTTTGCAGGTTCATGGCAATCACGATGCCGAACCAGATCATGTCGAGTCCGAAATGCTGGGCAGTGGGTGCCAGCAGGGGGAGGACGATGAAGGCGATCTCAAAAAAATCGATGAAGAAACCCAGGATGAAGATGACCAGGTTGGCAATGAGCAAAAAGCCAATTACACCGCCTGGCACGTTGGTGAGAAAACTGTCGACCCACAGGTCGCCATTGAAGCCGCGGAATATCAGGGAGAAAGCCCGGGAGCCGACCAGGATGAACAGCACCATCGAGGTCAGCCGCGTTGTGACGTCCATGGTGCTGATCAGGGTCTTGAGGCGTAAGCGACCGTTGACGAGTGCCAGCAACATCGCGCCTATGGCCCCGAAGGCACCTGCCTCGGTCGGTGTCGCAATACCGGCGAAGATCGACCCGAGCACCGCCAGGATCAAAAACAGCGGGGGAATCATCACCAGTACCACCCGCCGCATCAGATCACGATTGTCCTTCGCTTGTGCTTCGTCGGGTAGCGCCGGTGCGGCTTTTGGTTTGAATACAGCGACGCCGCCGGCATAAATGGCGTACATGCCAGCTAGCAGGAGGCCGGGTAGCAATGCACCGAGAAACAAGCTCCCCACTGAAACGCCGAGCTGATCGCCCAGCACGATGAGAACGATGCTGGGGGGGATCACCTGGCCCAGGGTGCCGGAGGCGGCAATGATGCCGGCAGATAGCTTGTTGTCGTAGCCGTACCGCATCATCACCGGCAGGGAAATCATGCCCATGGCGACGACCGTTGCGCCCACCACGCCGGTAGCCGCGGCGAGCAGGGTGCCGACGACCACCACCGACAGTGCCAGGCCGCCGCGCAGACGTCCGAACAACTGTCCCATGGTCTTGAGCAGGTCTTCGGCGAGACCGGATCTCTCCAGCATCGTGCCCATGTAGATGAAAAACGGTACGGCCAGTAGCGTGTAGTTATCCATGATGCGAAACACCTGCTGTGGCAGCGCTTGCATCCAGCTGGAGTCAAAATAACCAAGCCACATACCCAGCGGCATGAATACCAGGGCAGTGCCACCGAGGGCGAAGGCGACCGGGAAACCACTAAAGATAAATAGCAGGGTGACCAGAAACATCACCCCGCCGATCCACTCGACGTTCATAGGGCATGTTCCTTCTCGTCTTCAACTGCTTCTGCGTAAATGGACGGGCGTATTCCACGTATGACGGCCACCGCCTTGATGAGCTGCGACAGACCCTGGAGCAACAGGAGTATAAATGCCAGTGGTACTACCGTTTTGATGGGATAGCGAGGCAGACCGCCGGGATCCGATGACATCTCAAGCAGGTGCCAGGAATTCAGCACCCAGGGTAGTGATAGCCAGAACACCAGGGCGCAGAATGGAATCATGAACACCAGTATGCCGATCAGATCGACCCAGGCCTTGGCCTTGGGTGAGAGTCGCGAATGCAGGACATCAACACGAACATGACCATCCTTTTGCAGTGTGTAGGCTGCGCCGAGCATGAAGATGGTACCGAACATATACCATTGCAGTTCAAGGTAGGCGTTGGAGCTGAGGTTTGAACCGAGGAAGCCGCCAAGATAACGCACGGTGGCGTTATAAACCCCGACCAGGATCATGATCAGCACTAGCGCAAACATCAATTGACCGATGCGCCGATTGAATGCGTCGATCAAAGTGGCAATCTTCAATAACAGATTCATCTTTATCATGATCTCCATCGGCGTGCAAAAGGTGGCTATGCACTTGGCAGGCAGTTTACCTCAAAATTTTACAGTTCACGATCTTTTTACTTTGTTTCGCCCAATACTCTTGGAACGTTGCTGGTATGGTTACGATTTGGGTATCTGCTGATTTTGATTGTTGCCAACCTGCCTTGAGAATGTCTATTTTAAAAAATCATAATGTATTAAATCGGCGGCATTGGTGTGTACGCCGGGAGAAGCACGGTGACATGTACTTATGTTATGCGAGTCTCACCAGGCTTTCCTCTTTTTAATACTGACTGTCTAATTAGTTTTTCACTTATAGGTCAGCTTTTCTGTCGAAAATGGAAAAAGAACCGGAGTTACTTACATATCACCTGATTTTGGCTTTCCAGTCTTTTGGAAACTGTCCTTTCAAATAATCTGCAAACGTGATGATTTTTTCAGCGTATCAGAGCGCGATTGCAAACGATGTTGCGTTCCTACTTTAAGTAGTACGAATTCTTGAAGCGGCACTGTCATTCATGGGCTTCTTCATGGTTATAGCGTTTCGAATCTGGCTGTTATCCGGAAGCGACGACCAGAATGACTGGATGTGCTCGCTTGTCGGGGACGTGAGGGCATAGAACTGTAGTTTATTTTGAAGCTAGTGCAATGACGACAGATTGGCATACACGGGAGTTCGCCGTTTCAATATCAGTGCCGTAGCTTGTATTCAACATTAGTGAGATAAATCTCCAGTATCTGCCTGACTTGAAACTGGGAGGGGTGCACTGGCAGGGTATTAGCCCCATTTTGGGGGGGGTGAACCAGGGGGGGGAACTTGATGGAGGACCACTGGTGCAACTTTGGGCCTGTACGTCCAGAAATGGCTGAGCTGTAGGCCCTTTTATTTCCATGCACGGGGCTGTCTTTCCTCAAGCAATATCGGAATTTTGCCGAAAAACACACTGTTATCAGCAGTATCGTCCATCGACACAGGGAATTGAGGGATGCTTTGGTATGTCCGCAGTAAAAACAAGGTAATAGGTCCATTTCCGACTGGCCAGATCCAACAAGGTATCCTGTTAGGCCGCATCTCCACACAGGCAGAAGTCAGCCAGGACAAGCAGGAATGGAAACCGCTGCATCTGTGTCCTGAGTTAATTCCGGATCTGCTCAAAGGCGATAGTAACGATGAGCATACCCGCGAACGCCTGGCTGCTGCCCGGCGTTGGGCTGATGAGCGCCGGCAAGAACGCCGTGCCGGCGGAGATGATCAGATGCGTGCTGGCCCCGGTCGACGCAGTCAGGAATCGTATTCCACACTGGAATATCGTGAGCACCGGGAAAGCGTCAGTAAAAGTCTGCGGCCTTCCAAGGAACGATTTGTCCTGGTTAGCATATTCGTTGTTGGTTTGCTTGCTGCAGGAATCTATGCCGGGATTAACTGGGTACCCAACCAGCCAGCGGCCGCACAGTGCGATGCTGCCGCGAAGAAAGGGATTAACTGGCAACAGTGCAATAAAGTCGAACTACAGTTATTGAACAGTGACCTGAGTGGCGCCATACTCAATAGCACCAACCTGCAGGGAGCCAATTTGTTTGGTAGTAAATTGGATAAGGCGGATGTCGCTTATGCCGATTTGAGTAATAGCAATCTCAGCTTTACAGATTTTCAACAGGCGAGTCTCAAGGGTGCCAACCTGCGCGCAGCGGATTTGAGTAAAGCTAATTTCACGCAAGCCGACCTTTCCTATGCTGATCTCCAGGATGCCAAGCTTAGCGATACGATTCTGGCCAATGCGAACCTGTCCAATGCAATCTGGGTGGATGGGAAAAAGTGTTTGGTGGGGTCGATTGGGATTTGTCGGATTTCTAAATAGTTTTCTTTGCTTGCTCCCGTTTATCGAGAAATTTTGTTTAGTCTGTGGTTTCGTGCGCTTTGGTGAGAAAAAATAAATCTAAAATTCCTCAACGGTATAACGCTGCATCTTAATGGTTTTCGACCAGTAATCCGGCGGCAGTCCGGCCTTTTGTTTAAGATGCCACAGAAACTGCTGTGGTTCGGGCAGACTATCCCAGACTTGGGGCAGGAAAGTCCCACGATAAAATCCTTCTTCCAGAACTAAACCATCTACACCGGGGCGCAGTTGAGTCAGTAAATCCTGTTCATCCTTGAACTTGATCGGTTCTGGTGTACTGAGGATCGAAATGTGTAACTGTAGGCGCTCAAATTCCTGACGGTTAAGGTGGGAAAAACGCGGGTCCTGAAAGGCAGCGGCGAAGGCATTATGTGAGACGTCCTCTACAAGAGGCCGATATGCCTGTAAGCTGCCAATACAGCCACGTAGCTGATCATCAATAGTCAAGGTGACAAAGCACGCCCCAGGTTCCTGCAGAGCAGCGCCATAATCCGTCACAGTAACAGGTGCGGCTGTGCCATGCTGCAAACCGAAAGCAATCGAGTTGCGCGCAATTTCACGGAGTGTAGCGCGGTCAGTGTCAGTCAACATTATTAATGAATTATATAGGCGCCGTATCCAACAACCTGATCGCGAGGACCGGCGGTATCACCGGAGTTGCGCAAGTCGATCGTATGTGCGTGCATACCTTTTTTGCGCGCGAGTTGTAACAGGCCATTGACGGGATTTCTGCCACAGGCATCGTCATAATGGATAGACTCCGGTTCCAGTGCTTCGATTGCGTGAGAGGTAGCGCGATCCATTTTCTGCGCTGTGGTGTAATCATGATAGTGGCTCAAATCCGAGCTGATCACGATCAGAGTTTCATCCCCACCCCAACAGGTTTCCAACACCTTCGCAACGTCATCCGGCCGGGCATCGCCGACCACGAGCGGAACCAGGGAGAAATTTCCCAGTGTCTTTTGCAGGAAGGGTAAGTGGACTTCCAGGCTATGTTCCATGCTATGTGCCTCATCCAGTAATTTCACTTCATGCTTGTCCACGAGCGTATCGATGAGTGTGCGATCCAACGGAATTAGCCCCAGGGGCGTGGCAAATTCCGTGGCAGAACTGGCGGCAACACCGTAAAACGGGACGCGGTGTGATGGCCCGAGCAGGATAACTCGGCTGATCTGGGGTGCCAGGGCCTTGAGACGGCGATAGGCGGTTGCTGCCACTGGCCCGGAGTAGATATATCCGGCATGGGGCACAATTATCGCTTTGGGGGCAGGGGTATCAACAGATTTGGCTTCAGCCAGCATATTGTCAACTAATTGATTGAGTTCTGCTGGATCGGCAGGATAAAACATTCCGGCAACGGCTGGACGTCTGATGATCTGGGTCATTGTGTTTACCTCCATGCAGACATATATATAAGTATAATCTTTTCAGACCAGTCTTCTAATACTATATATATGAGCGATATTCCCATAACTCCAGATCAGGCACGTCCCGTCAAATTCTGGCATCAGCTGGACGACGGACGGATCCAATGCGATCTCTGTCCCCGTTTTTGTAAACTGCATGAAGGGCAGCGTGGGCTGTGTTTTGTCCGTGGTCGGCTGAATAACACCATGGTCTTAACCACGTATGGTCGCTCCAGCGGATTTTGCGTCGACCCCATCGAGAAAAAACCGCTGAATCACTTCTATCCCGGGACGTCGGTTCTGTCCTTCGGCACTGCTGGCTGCAATCTGGCCTGCAAATTCTGCCAGAACTGGGATATGAGCAAATCTCGTGAGATCGATACCCTGGCAGACCGTGCCAGTCCTGAGACGCTTGCGCGCAAGGCTAAAGAGCTTGGTTGTAAGAGTGTGGCGTATACCTATAACGATCCGGTGATCTTTCACGAGTATGCGATAGATGTTGCACAGGCCTGTCATGAATTGGACATCAAATCGGTCGCAGTCACTGCCGGCTATGTATGTCCGGAACCGCGCAAGGAGTTTTACCAGTACATGGATGCGGCCAACGTGGATTTGAAAGGCTTCACTGAAGATTTCTATCACAAGCTGACGGGAGGCCATCTCGCGCCCGTTCTGGATACACTCAAATACCTCAAACATGAGACCGATGTGTGGTTTGAAATCACGACCTTGTTGATACCTGGAAAAAACGATTCGGACAAGGAAATCACTGATATGTGTCAGTGGCTGGTGGAGAATATTGGTGTGGATGTGCCATTACATTTTTCCGCATTTCATCCGGATTACAAAATGCTGGATGTGCCAGCGACACCGGCTTCTACCCTGACGCGCGCCCGTAAAATCGCCCGCGACAGTGGCCTGCACTATGTCTATACCGGTAATGTACATGACGTGGAAGGTGGTAGCACCTATTGCCATAACTGTGGAACGCGAGTGATTGAGCGGGACTGGTACGTTCTGAGCGACTGGCAATTAGATGACCACGGTGCCTGCCTTAAGTGTGGCACTCAATGTGACGGTCGATTTGAAGGCCCGCCTGGTCAATGGGGTGCCAGGCGCCAGCCAGTCTATATCAACGATAGTCTCGTAATCTGATAAACTATTAGCCTGATTATGCAACCGCACATGATACGGTTGTGTCATGTATTTGTCAGAAAAAAATGGAGAACGTTTTGGTTAAATCATTTTTGAAGAGCGGTATTGCTTTTCTGCTGCTGTTTTCACAAATCGCCTTCGCACAGGAAGATACAACAAAAGCTGCATCAGCCTGGGGTGGTGAAGCGGAAGTGGGTATTTTGATTACACGGGGTAATACCCATACAGATACCCAGAATATTAAACTGGGCGTGCACTATACATCGGGTGCATGGGAGCATAAATTGAAAATAGAATCCTTGCGTACCAAGGATAATGATGTTGTGACAGCAGATCGCTTTGGGGTAGATTACCGCAGCACGTATCAAATCAGCAATGTCGATTACACTTTTGGTGCAGTACGCTATGAAAAGGATCGCTTTGCCGGCTTTGATCGGCGTACGACTGAAAACATTGGTTATGGTCGCAAGCTTTATAATGAAAAAACATTGCTTTGGGATGTGGAGGCAGGCGTCGGTGCGCGGCAAACGGATTTTACTGACAATACCAATACCAATGAAGGTCTGGTTAGACTGGCAACAAACCTTGAATGGAGGTTTACTGAAACCAGCGCCATTAAAGAGGAGTTGTTTGTGGAAAAAGGCAGCATTAATACCCTGACGCAATCGACAACCTCACTCAAGGTTAAAATTAATTCGTCTCTGGCGATGAAGCTGGGTTTCAAGGTCCAGGACAATAGCGAAGTACCTGTCGGTAAAAAACATACGGATACCGAGACAGCACTGACACTGGTCTATGATTTTTAAGAGATACAAGTATGCAAACTCAGCAGATTAAAATTGGTATCGTGACCGTATCCGATCGGGCCAGCAGCGGTGAATACGAGGACCTGGGTGGGCCGGCGATCCGTGAATGGTTTGAACGTGCATTAATATCACCATGGCAGGCAGTACCGCGTATGGTCCCCGACGAGCAACTACAGATTGAGCACCTGTTGTGCGAACTCGCCGACCAGGAAGGCTGTTGCCTGATTGTCACAACCGGCGGAACGGGACCGGCCAAGCGGGATGTAACCCCGGAGGCGACTGAGGCCGTGTGTGATAAATTACTGGATGGATTCGGTGAGCAAATGCGTGCGGTCTCCCTGCGTTATGTCCCGACAGCGATTCTGTCGCGACAGATCGCTGGTGTTCGTGGCAACTCTCTGATTATTAATTTGCCCGGTAAACCTTCTGCGATTGCCGAGTGCCTCGACGCGGTGTTCCCGGCTGTACCATATTGCATAGATTTGATTGACGGTCCCTATCTGGAATCGGATGAGAATGTCGTAAAAGCATTTCGACCAAAACACGCAAAAAAGCCTGGTGAATAATCACGATGCCAGCGAAACCACAGACATTGCAGCAATGGCTGGACTGGGCTGAACCAGAGTTTACAGCGGGAAAATTGTTTTACGGTCATGGGACTGACAATCCTGTCGACGAGATTTTATATCTGATGCGCTATGCCCTGAAAGGCGATTTTGATAAGGCGGCAAGCGATCCAAATGAAACACTGAGCCCTGAACAAAATCAGGCAATAGACGAGTTACTTACAAGTCGCATTGCTACCCGGAAACCGGCTGCATATCTTGTCAAGGAAGCCTGGTTTGCCGGCTACCCTTTTTATGTCGATGAACGTGTCCTGGTTCCGCGCTCGCCACTTGCGGAATTGATTGAAGAACAATTCGCGCCCTGGGTAGACGCCAGTCGGGTCAAATCAATTCTGGACATCGGTACCGGCAGTGGATGTATTGCCATTGCATGTGCACTCTACGTGCCGAACACAATGGTGGACGCCGTTGATGTGCAACAGGATGCACTCGATGTGGCCAGTATCAATATTGCCCATTATCATCTGGAATCGCGAGTAAGCTTGTTTCAAGCTGATGTGTATGACGGGCTGCCTGCGCATCAATATGACATCATCATTAGCAATCCACCCTATGTCAGTCATGAAGAAATGACGGATTTACCTGATGAATACCGGCACGAACCGGTCACCGGGTTGGTGGCAGGTGATGATGGCCTGGATTGCGTTCGCAAAATATTATCCGGTGCCAAACACTACCTGAAACCCGACGGTATCCTGATCGTAGAAGTAGGTAACAGCCAGGCCGCAGTTGAGCGGACATGGCCACAGGTACCATTTGTCTGGCTAGAGTTTGAATATGGTGGTGAAGGTGTTTTCCTGCTGGAATCACAGCACGTGTCTGAATTTCACGAACAATTTACATTGAGGAAGTCCGCATGATAAAGCGTCCGAGCACACCAGAGGCCTATATTGATTTGGTTAGACAGGCCTTGTTTGAAATTGATGAGCTGCGCGCCGCAATTGAATACGATATGGAAGGTATGCAGGACTCGGTTTCGTTCGTGGATGATCTCGAGGCGGCAGTCAAGCAAGTTTACAATTCTATGGCCGATGGCAGTTACACCTTTCAGGATAAAGATCTGCCATTTATGGAGATAGTGCGACAACAGGGTGTATTCAGCCTGCCGTTTCGTGACTTGCTGAACCTCATTAATGATACTCACCGCAAAGGTTTAGAGGTCGAGTAAGCAGATTGCCTGCTTACCTGATCGTGAGCTTGATGAAGTGTGCCAGTTCCTTGGCGTCCATCGCGGTGATTAAGCACAATTAGATAATGACTTTGGCTTGGTCTTTTATCATTAATAGTGGGATTTGGATTAACCTGGAATGGATCACAGGCGACCTGTCTCTCGATTTATTGGTCACTCTGGCAAATAAAATTATTAAAAACAATAAGTTATCAATTAGCCGATTTGGTAAATTATAAAAAATCTAATAAAACTTGCTAAATTTTGTACAAATGGTAATCACTGCTGCTGCAGTTAGGAGATTAAATTCTTCTAGACCATTCGTGCTGGCCAGATATCATCCAGACATACGAACACGACCCGAGTGTTATCTCGGCAAGACGGCACGCAGCTGACACAGTACAATACGCGGCTATGTCAGGTAACAGCTTTGGAAAATTGTTTACGGTCACGAGTTTTGGTGAGAGCCATGGCCCGGCCATCGGCTGCGTTGTTGATGGCTGTCCACCAGGCATGTCACTCACTGAAGCAGATTTGCAACACGACCTCGACCGGCGTAAACCGGGTAAGACTCGGCATACTACGCAACGTCGGGAGGAGGATCGCGTAGAGATCCTGTCCGGAGTATTTGAGGGTAAAACCACGGGTACCCCCATCGCTCTCATCATCCACAACACCGATCAGCGTTCCAAAGACTACTCCAATATCATGGACCGCTTTCGGCCGGGACATGCGGACTATACCTACCTGCACAAATATGGCGTACGTGACTATCGTGGCGGTGGGCGCTCATCGGCTCGGGAAACTGCCATGCGCGTGGCAGCCGGTGGTATAGCCAAAAAATACCTCAAGGAACGCTATGGGATTACCATCCGCGGGTATATGGCCCAGTTGGGTCCCATCAGTCATGAGAAATTCGACTGGGATGCAGTGGATTCCAACCCGTTCTTCTTTCCCGATGCAGATAAGGTAGCGGAACTCGAAACCTACATGGATGCCTTGCGCAAGGAAGGGGACTCTATTGGAGCCCGGATCAATGTCATTGCCAGCGGGATGATGCCTGGACTGGGTGAACCTATTTTCGATCGTCTCGATGCAGATATTGCCCACGCCATGATGTGTATAAACGCGGTCAAAGGCGTGGAGATCGGTGCGGGCTTCGCCAGTATCGAGCAGAAGGGTACTGAACATCGAGATGAAATGACCCCTGAAGGATTCCTGTCAAATAACGCCGGTGGAGTGCTTGGTGGAATTTCCTCTGGCCAGGACATCGTGGTCAGCATGGCCCTCAAGCCGACGTCAAGTATCCGTTTACCGGGTAAGAGTATCGATATTGATGGCAAACCGGTGGAAGTGGTAACAACAGGCCGGCATGATCCCTGTGTGGGGATCCGCGCGACACCGATTGCTGAAGCCATGCTGGCAATCGTGTTGATGGATCATGTATTGCGTCATCGTGCTCAGAATCTTGATGTCAAAATCTCAACACCTGTGCCTGTGATACCCGCCAGCACGGATTAAATTCAGTATGGCAGCGCCCAATCAAACGCCGTACTGGCGCCTGTCGGGTTTTTATTTTTTTTATTTTGCCAGTCTTGGTGCCATTGTTCCGTTCTGGAATCTCTATCTTAAGGAACTCTCGTATACCGCCACGCAAACAGGCGTGTTTGTGGCGATCCTGATGGTGACAAAACTTGTTGCCCCCAATATCTGGGGATGGATCGCGGATCATACTGGACGACGCATGGCCATCGTACGCACAGGATGTTTGCTGGCGGCAATCATCTATGCCGGTATCCTATTGAATCAGTCTTTCTGGTGGCTGGTGCTGATCATGCTTTTATTCAGCTTTTTCTGGAATGCCGCCTTGCCGCAATTCGAAGCGACGACCTTGAGCCATCTTGGCGAGGCATCGCATCGATACAGTTCGATACGCCTATGGGGATCGATCGGATTTGTGATTGCTGTTGTCGGTCTGGGGTATATCTTTGAATCGATTTCCATTCTGAACTTACCTGTGTTTGTCCTGATCCTGTTAACCGGTATCTGGTTGGCGAGTTTAAGCGTACCAGAAGAAGCTGCCGGGTATTTGCATGTAGAACGCGAGCCTATATCAACGCTATTGCGTAAGCCACACATCATGGGGCTGTTGGCGGCGTGTTTTTGTATGCAGGTCAGCCATGGGCCGTATTACGCTATTTATTCACGCTACATGGAGAGCTACGGTTATACGGTAGCGGCGATTGGCTGGTTGTGGGCGCTTGGTGTGATTGCCGAGATTGGGGTGTTCATGATCATGCATCGAGTATTCAGGCATTTCAGCCTGCGTGGCTTGATGATGTTCAGCCTGGCGGTTGCGGCCATTCGCTGGTTATTGATCGCAGTATATCCTGAATATCTGACTGTGATGTTGCTGGCCCAGTTATTACATGCAGTGACCTTTGGTGTGTATCACGCCACAGCGATCCGGCTGATTCACGAGTTATTTCGTGGACGTCATCAGGGTAAAGGACAGGCGCTCTATAGTAGTTTAAGTTTTGGTGCGGGTGGTGCAGTGGGCAGTTTGTACAGCGGCTTTGCCTGGGACCATATTGGTCGTCCGGCGGTCTTTGCGATTTCGGTTGTGTTCAGCTTAATTGGCCTGGTAATGACATATCGTTATGTACACCTGGGCTCAACCATTCCATGACATGCTCAATTTAAATAAAAAAGCCCCCTGATGGGGGCTTTTGTTTATTGCAGTGTAATTATTGGTTTAGTACTGGAAGTTCAGGCTATTAACGCTGTTCGCGTTCACGGTGATTCCAGTCTTGAACTCATAAACCCCGGGGCTGGAGGTGCTTCCGCATGTTGTGGCTCCGGTGTTCGATGTTGCCATGGCACAGATATTATAGGTTCCAGCCGGCAGACTGATGGAATAGCTGCCATCGGCCATCGTGCGGGTGGTCACGATGCGACTGTTACCGCCTGTGCTGGTACGCACTTGTATTACGGCATTGGCGTAGGGAGTTGTCCCACTCGTATCGGTAACCTTGCCCGTCAGCTCACCACCGGGTGGCAAGTAAAAATTACTAAGTGCATTAGTGCTGCCTGCGGTGAACGTGATGGGTGTGCCAGCCGCCAGGGTGCCGGTGCTGGTGATGGTATTGGTATTATTCGCTGTATCAAACACCACGGTGCCCAGCGTCGTTTGACCGCCGTCCAGCTTGGCCTGGATAACGTAGGATTGATTGGCGCTTAACGTGGTGGTTGAATCCGGCGCATAGAACGTCACTGTACCATCACTACTGCTGGCTTCATTCGAGATATAGGTAAAACAGTAGGCGTTCACGTTACCTGAATTACACGGCGTACCGGTACTGTTGGCACCTGCTGTACCAGTATTTGTATCAACCTTCCAGACAAATACCTTTGCCTGTCCAATTGGGTTGCCGCTGGTGTCAATAATTGTGGCCGTGGCCATACCGACATTGTCTGTGAAATTGACTGCCACGTCCGCACTCGTGTTATCGATGTTAAGGACTGACTGGCCACGTGACATCGCAATGTAAAGACTATCGGGCAGGACAATCTGATAATGGCCGGTCAGATCTGTACGTACAGCCTGTACGAATGCGCCTCTGCTGGTATCTGCCGCCTCGCTATAAATCCGGATAGGGATACCTGTGACTGGCACGGCGGAACCTGAACTCGGGTCGGTCACACTACCACTTACCATATGGCCGGCAGGTAATTTTAGATTAATGGTTTGTGTACCACTGGACAGCGCGAGTGGGGCAGCCTGGTCATTGCTAGTCCCGGCACCAGCGGAATAGTAGATACCGCCATATTGGCTGCCGGATACCTGGTTAACTGCCGCAAGGGTGTAAGTGCCTGGGAGCATGTTTATACGATAGTTACCGTTCGAATCGGTATACACACCGGAGGCAGGTTGATCATTGGTGAAGTCGCGTAGCAATACTTTGATACCGGCAAGACCGGTATCGCCAGCGGTGTTTGTGATCTTGCCACTGACCGCAATACCTGCCGGTAACTTGAAGTTCACCATCACGGCACTACTGGCGACAGAGACCTTGTCTGCCTTGAATTGAATGGCAGCATTACATGCGGTTGTACAGGCATTGGTCCACCAGGCACTGGCAGCAGGATTCGACGTGGCGTTGGTCGCGCCGACGATATAGTCCTTGCCTGGCGGCACGTTCAGTGTGTAATTACCACTGGCATCGGTTAGGGTTGCCGCACGAGTGACCCAGTTGTTGAAATCGCGAGCCAGGACCCTGACTCCAGTGATGGCGTTACCGCTGGTATCGGTGACTTTACCGGTGATCACGCCTACTTGTCCCAGGCTGGTAGCCAGATTAGTGACTGTTTCACTGTTGGCACCGGCATTGTTTATGTCTGTTACGACAGAGCTAACCGTGCCGCTGCTACTGGTCAGTCCTGCGTCGAGGATGACCTGATTTACCTCTGATTGAAGTGCGGTGACGGAACCGCTGGTTAGCGTTGTCAGTTGAGTGCCGCTGATAGATCCCAGGATTAATGTTTCTGTTGCCTGGGTGGAAGGATCTACGGTCACCGTTGTGCCGGTAACCATGGCGTCGATTGAACTTGCACCGGTGCCTTCGGCGCGGATGACATATTGCGGTCCGGGTAGTAAACCGTCCGGCGCCTGCAGGCTGTAATTCCCATTAGAATCCGTAGTTGTAGTCGCCAGTGGGCTACCGACCGGGGTGCCGGTTGCATCTATCTGGATTAAGTTAATGATCACGCCGGCACCGACAGCACTGGAGCCCGGAATGTCGGCTACAGCTGGTGAGCCAAACACCTCAGCGAAGAATTTATAAATACCTGTCGATGGGTTAAAAGCAATTGCACCGCCTGGTGCTGATACGCTACCTGAAATAGTTGTTGTGACAGGGGGGGGTGGAGGGGTGGGATTACCGCCACCGCTGCCACCACCACCACATGCACAAAGAACTGAAGTTAAACAGATGATTGAAAGTTTCGAACACGCAAGACCACGCAGCATACATTCCCCCCCATCGGAAGCGTTAAATAAAGGTATTAGAATTTGGGTGAATTATTAGCCGAACTACAAGAATTTGAAAAGTGGATCTGCTGAAAAAATAAAGGCGGAACTCATCGAAAATTCTTGACAGGCCCTAATGAATAGGAGTAGCCATTTGTAGGAAAAACGAAGTTTATAGAAAATATGTGCAGTTATTATCGCAATAAATTAAAGGGTGTGAGGACAACTAGTCAGATGTTTGTATTATAAAAAATAATCAAGATGATTATAGTGCATTGATTGAAGATGGATTTCGGCACTTAACATATACATAAAATGTCGCACAAATCAGATACATGGTTTACATGCCTGGTTTGATATTTGGTTCGGCAGTTACGATCGCGCTCGTTTTATGTGGCGGCTATTTTAGTATTGTGTCAACTCAGAATATAGCTAACATAGGTAACGACGTACGAAAAAAAGGTGGGTTGTTTTATGGAGGCGCGTCAGCATGATGTAATAATTGTCGGAGGTGGTATTTCCGGTTGTGCTTTATTGTATTTGTTGGCGCGCTACACAGACTTGAAAAATATTGCGCTGGTCGAAAAATACAGCAGCATTGCTTCTCTTAACACCCATGGCCGAAACAATAGCCAGACCCTGCACTGCGGTGATATCGAGACCAACTATACGCTGGAAAAAGCAATGAAAGTGAAGGCTGCTGCCGATATGGTTGTGAACTACGCGCGCCGATTACCCAGTTTTGAACATATTCTGTATAAGTACCCCAAGATGGTGCTGGGGGTCGGCGAACACGAGTGTGACTTGTTACAAAAACGCTATGAAGAATTTCAACCGCATTACGATAAAATGCAGTGCTGGGATGCGGACGGAATCAGTCGTGTTGAGCCGAATGTTGTTTGGGGTCGTAATGAACGCATCCTGGCTTTGGGTGTCGAGAACGATTTTAGCGCAGTCAATTTTCAAGCACTTGCCGATTCTTTTGTTGCGCAAGCAAGGCAGATGACCGATAAAAAAATTACTGTTTATCTGAATACTCGTGTTAAAGACATCAAACAAAACGGAATAAAACACCGGGTAAATACGAATCGTGCCCCGCTCGATGCACGCTTCGTCGTCGTCTCTGCCAGTGGCCATAGTTTATTGTTTGCGCAAAACATGGGCTATGGTAAGGAGTATGCCTGTCTGCCAGTGGCTGGCAGTTTTTATTACGCACCGGATATTCTCAATGGCAAGGTGTATACCGTGCAGAATGAAAAGCTACCATTTGCAGCGATTCACGGTGATCCTGACCTGTTGGTGCGGGGTAAAACCCGGTTTGGTCCGACTGCATTAATTTTACCAATGTTAGAACGACACAATTACCGTACCGTGATGGATTTCTTAAAGTTGTTTCACTTTGACAAAGGTGTAATGGGGACGATGTGGGGTCTGGTGAAGACAAAGGAAATTCGAAATTATATCCTGAAAAACTTCATGTTCGAGGTGCCGTATATCCGTCAGCATTTATTTCTCAAGGATGCACGCAAGATTGTGCCAACTCTGCAACTGGAAGACCTCACCTTTGCAAAACACATTGGCGGGATCCGGCCGGTCATGATTGATAAAGCTAATCGCAAGTTGCAATTGGGTGAAGCCAAAATAAATCCGGGCAACGGTATTATTTTCAACATGACACCGTCACCCGGGGCTACCAGTTGCCTTCAAAATGGTGAACAGGATCTGCGAATACTTGCGGAATACCTTGGTTGCGAGATCAACGAAAAATTATTAACAAAGGAACTAAAGCCAGACTAAGTAATCCGCCGCTCTAACTGCATCATGAACTGTAGTTTGTGTATGCATTTGCTTTCTACTATTTACTGTATCTCTACAATAATCTACACATAAGACTGAAGAGTTCTGGTCCTAATTGTTTAAAACCATTCCCTGATATAAGCACCAAGATGACTTTAATATATGCGTTAAAAGCGAGACATGGCGCACATACTGTAATTTATCTTGACGATTCGGCGCTGGAATAAGGAGGTGTTATTTTTATTCCCTAATACGAGATTTTGAGACGTATTAGTTCAAGACCGTTTTGAGATAAGTGTATTGCCCCACAAAATCAGTAAGCCGCCATGTTGTGTGTGATTGAATTCGCATGTGTAAATCAAAAAATTGTGTATTTACTCTCCCCGCCGAAATTTGACATAGCAGTTTTTCAATTTAGCAGTATAAGCAGGAGAGTAAGATATGGGTTACCTAAGGAATTTACTATTTTTTGCAGCATTTGCCATTGTCATGGTTGGATGTGGAGGCGGAAACACGACGATATCCGCTAACGATGGTTCGACTGCAACGTCAAGTTCTGGCGGTACTGGTGGCACGCCCACTACGACTACACCCACAGATACAGGTGGCACGCCCACGACAACCACTACGGGCACCATTACTTTGAAGTGGACTGCACCAACAACATGGACTGACAGCAGTGCGCTTTCCTTGGGTGATATTGCAGGCTATCGTGTTTATTATGGTAGTTCAGCTACAGATACCCCGAATTTTGTCAACGTCAATGATGGAACTGCGACTCAATATCAAATCACCCTTCCGACTGGAAGTTATTATTTTAAAGTCAGCACTGTTACCACGACCGGTGTTGAAGGGCCGATGTCTGCTGCAGTACAAACAACAATTTAGTGTTCATTCAGGCACGAGTAGCGCTGTCACTACATAGTTATTATTCATTGTTAAACCAGGCCACGTCGTGTGTAATCCGCACGGCGTGGCTAAATAGTTTCTGCTCACACTAAAACTGTCGCGCGACCAGAGTTAACCTTCCATTCAAGCTAATAGTTAGTACTGTATAATTGGCCTTGTAATGTTCGGGCGGCATTGCTGAGTGTGCGATCTTTATGCCATACCGCACCTAATTCCCGTTTAAGTTTGAGACTCTGGGCCGGGATTGCCTTGATATCCTTACTTAACATGCTTTCGGGTAACACACTCCAGCCCAGTCCAACACTGACCAGCATTTTAATAGTCTCAAGATAATTGGTAGCCAGGCTGATGTTGACCGTCACCTGATGCTTGATGAATGCCTGCTCAATAATTTCACGGGTGAATGTGCCCCGTGCCGGCAAAACAGCCTTGTGTTCCGCCAGTTGTTTCAGAGTTAGTTGTTTATTGTGTGCGAGTGGGTGGTTTTTACCAACGATGACACACAGTGGATCCGGCCAGACGACTCTGGTTCGTAAAACAGGTGATGGCTGCAAGGGCAGGGTAACGATGCCCAATTCCAGTTCACCGTGTTCCACGGCTCGACATGCTTCTTCCGAATCCATGAAGTGAATATCCAGCTCAACATCCGGATAGGCTCTGGTAAATGCTCGCAGCACGGGTGGGAGTCGATGCAGCCCAATGTGGTGACTGGTGCCGATACTCAGCAGACCACTGACCTCGCCGGAGAGATTACGGATGGCACGTTTACTGTCATCGATTTCTCGCAGGATTTGTTGTGCGCGGGGTAACAAGGCCTTGCCCGCCTGGGTCAGATTAATTTGACGCCCAATGCGATCAAACAACGGGGTCTCGAGCTCAACCTCCAGAGCCGCGATCCGTTTACTGATGGCAGGTTGAGTCAGGAACAGGTGTTCGGAGGCAATGGAAAAGGAACCGTGCTCGGCAACACTGAGAAAGGCTTTGAGGCTTGCGACATCCATTTATCTATTCCTTAAAGTAATAGAATATATAAAAATAATGAATTTGAGTAATATATTCAAGGCGGCTAGTATTTGCCCACTAGCTAGAGGATGGAGCATATGACAGGCAAAACCTTATTCGACAAGTTGTGGGAACAACACGAAGTTCGCGATAACGGTGACGGGACCTCGCTTATCTATATAGACAGACACCTGGTGCACGAAGTGACCTCGCCCCAGGCCTTTGAAGGCCTGCGTCTGGCCGGACGCAAACCGTGGCGGCTTGATGCCAATCTCGCCGTACCGGATCACAATGTACCGACAACCGATCGCGCCAAAGGTATTGCCGATCCGGTCTCCCGTATCCAGGTCGAGACATTGGATCAAAACTGCACAGAGTTTGGAATCACCGAATTCAAGATGAGCGACTTGCGCCAGGGTATTGTCCACGTCATTGGCCCGGAGCAGGGTGCAACCTTGCCAGGGATGACCGTGGTCTGCGGTGATTCGCATACCTCGACGCACGGTGCCTTTGGTGCTTTAGCGTTTGGCATTGGCACGTCGGAAGTGGAGCATGTGCTGGCGACCCAGTGTTTGATCCAGAAAAAATCCAAAACCATGTTCGTGCGAGTGGATGGTCAGGTCCAGCCAGGCGTTACCGCGAAAGACGTTGTGCTGGCGATTATCGGTCAGATTGGTACTGCTGGTGGCACCGGTTATGCACTCGAGTTTGGTGGTGATGCGATTCGCGCCTTGTCTATGGAAGGCCGCATGACCTTGTGCAATATGGCCATCGAAGCCGGTGCTCGTGCTGGCATGGTAGCGGTAGATGAGAAGACCATCGAGTATGTGAAGGGTCGACCATATTCTCCAGGTGCTGAATTGTGGGAGCAGGCGACAGCAAACTGGCGTGATCTGATAAGTGACGCGGATGCGCATTTCGATAAAGTTGTTACCCTGGATGCCCAAACGATCCAGCCGCAAGTGACTTGGGGTACATCGCCTGAAATGGTAATTGGTGTGGATGGCAACGTGCCGGACCCGGATAGCTTCAGCGATCCGGTAAAACGCGAAGGGGCCAAAGCCGCTTTGAAATATATGGGTCTGGAGTCGAATACACCGATCAGTGCGATTAAACCCGACAAGGTTTTTATCGGTTCCTGTACCAACTCGCGGATCGAAGACTTGCGTGCGGCAGCAGCCGTGGTGCAGGGACGTAAAGTTGCGGCCAGTATCAAACTGGCCATGGTGGTGCCGGGCTCCGGCTTGGTGAAGCAACAGGCGGAACAGGAAGGTCTGGATAAGATTTTTCTCGATGCAGGATTTGAATGGCGCGAACCCGGTTGTTCCATGTGTCTGGCCATGAATGCTGATCGGTTGGAACCGGGCGAGCGTTGTGCTTCCACCTCGAACCGCAATTTTGAAGGTCGGCAAGGGCAGGGTGGCCGTACTCATCTGGTGAGTCCGGCCATGGCGGCCGCGGCGGCAGTGACCGGCCACTTCATCGATGTCAGAACATTGAAGGATTAAGTCATGGAAAAATTCACGACGCTCAAGGCGATAGTTGCACCCATGGACCGAGCCAATGTCGATACAGACGCGATTATCCCCAAGCAATTTTTAAAATCGATCAAACGTTCCGGGTTTGGCCCCAATCTGTTCGATGAATGGCGCTATCTCGACCATGGTGAGCCGGGAATAGATAACAGTGCGCGTCCACTCAATCCGGACTTTGTGTTGAACCAGCCGCGCTATCGGGGTGCCAGGATTTTACTGGCACGGGAAAACTTCGGATGCGGTTCGTCACGGGAACATGCCCCGTGGGCCTTACAAGATTACGGCTTTCGTGTCATTATCGCGCCCAGTTTCGCGGACATCTTTTTTAACAACTGCTTCAAGAATGGCATTCTGCCCATCGTTTTGGACGCGGCGATTGTTGAAGAACTATTCCGAGAAGTAGCTGCACAGGAAGGTTATCAACTGACGGTGGATCTGGAGCAACAGCGGATCACCAAGCCGGATGGCGACACAATTAGTTTTGATGTCGATGCCTTCCGTAAACATTGTCTGATTAACGGACTCGATGATATCGGTCTGACATTGCAACATGTAGAGGATATCAAGGCCTACGAAACGAAACGTAAACAACAGGCTCCCTGGTTATTTGCAGGTAAATAGAGACGAGAACCAATGACGAAAAAGATTTTGATTTTGCCTGGTGACGGTATCGGCCAGGAAATTGTTGCCGAAGCGGTAAAGGCACTGAACGCACTGCAACAGGACTTTGGTCTGAAAGTGGAAATTAATCATGGACTGGTCGGAGGCACAGCGTACGACCAGACTGGTTCACCCTTGCCACAAGAGACACTCGATCAGGCCAAGCAGTCTGATGCGATTTTACTGGGCGCTGTCGGCGGACCCAAATGGGAGCCACTGGATATTGCAGTACGCCCGGAAAAAGGTCTCTTGGGTCTACGCGCCGGGCTGGGCCTGTTTGCCAATCTGCGTCCGGCTATCCTGTATCCACAATTGGCGAATGCGTCGAGTTTAAAACCGGAAGTCGTCGCTGGTCTGGATATTATGATTGTACGCGAGCTGACTGGTGGCATTTATTTCGGAAAACCTCGTGGTGTGCGTGAGCTGGATAATGGTGAAAAGGAAGGATTTAACACCCTGGTGTATAAAACTTCTGAGATTGAACGCATTGCCAAGGTTGGCTTTGATATCGCACGTAAACGCAACGGTCGTGTCTGTTCGGTGGATAAGGCCAACGTGTTGGAGTGTACAGAGCACTGGCGCAATGTCATGGTCGAGGTACACAAGAATTATAGCGATGTGCAATTAAGCCATATGTATGTGGACAATGCTGCCATGCAGTTGGTACGTGCCCCCAAGCAGTTTGACGTGATTGTCACCACCAATATGTTCGGAGACATTCTGTCTGATGAAGCGGCCATGCTCACCGGTTCCATTGGCATGTTGCCATCTGCATCCCTGAATGAAAGCGGACTGGGTATGTATGAGCCGATTCATGGCTCTGCACCGGATATTGCTGGTAAAAATATTGCCAATCCATTGGCAACAATATTGTCTGTGGCGATGATGCTGCGTTATTCACTCGATGAGGTGACGCTGGCTGATCGGATCGAATCCGCAGTCAGCAAGGTATTGGATCAGGGTTTAAGAACGGCTGATATTTTCGGTGAAGGCATGACCAAGATAGGCACCTCGGATATGGGGGATGCAGTAGTAAAGGCCTTGAAGGACTAAGTGTTGCTGAAATGATATTAGGCGAACTATCTGTTTTATTTGTGATGACAAAATTTTAGGGGTCAAGAAGATGAAGCGAGTTGGTTTGATTGGTTGGCGCGGCATGGTGGGTTCCGTGTTGATGCAAAGGATGCAGGCAGAAAACGATTTTGATGTCATCGAGCCGATCTTTTTCACCACGTCACAAGCTGGCAAACCTGGCCCAAACATTGGTAAGGATGTCCCCGAGCTGAAAGATGCGACGAACATCGATGAACTCAAGGCAATGGATATCATTATTACTTGCCAGGGAGGAGACTACACCAAAGAGATGTATCCCAAACTGCGAGAGTCAGGTTGGGCAGGTTACTGGATTGATGCGGCATCGACATTGCGTATGAAGGATGACAGCATCATCGTACTGGACCCGGTGAACCTGGATGTCATCAAGGATGGCGTCAGTAAGGGCATTAAAACCTACGTTGGCGGTAACTGCACTGTGAGTCTCATGTTGATGGCAATTGGTGGGTTATTCCAGCAGGATCTGATCGAATGGATCACGCCGATGACCTATCAGGCAGCTTCCGGTGCCGGTGCGCAGAACATGCGCGAATTAATTAAACAAATGGGTGCAATCCATACCGACGTCATGTCGCTATTGGATGATCCGGCTTCGGCTATTTTGGAACTTGATCGCAAGGTGACCGACTTTTTACGCAGTGATGCTTACCCTTTGCAGCAGTGGCCGGTACCATTGGCCGCGAGCCTGATTCCCTGGATTGATGTACAACTGGATTCTGGGCAGAGTAAAGAAGAATGGAAGGCGCAGGTTGAGACCAATAAGATCCTGGGCCGCAGCAATCATCCTGTCCCCATTGATGGGTTGTGTGTGCGCGTCGGTGCCATGCGTTGCCATTCCCAGGCACTGACCATCAAGCTGAAAAAAGATGTCCCAATGGATGAAATCCATGACATCATTGCCAAGGCCAACGACTGGGTGAAAGTCGTGCCCAATGATCGTGAGATTACCATGCAGGAACTGACCCCGGCAGTGGTCACTGGCACCTTAACGGTACCCGTGGGACGCATGCGCAAATTGTCCATGGGCAAGGAATATCTTTCTGCTTTTACTGTGGGTGATCAGTTGTTGTGGGGTGCCGCTGAACCCCTGCGTCGTACGTTACGCATTTTGTTGGAGCAGTGAGTCGTAAAGAGTTGATGTCGAAACAACAGGGAAAGTGGGATATCGCGGTTGTTGGTGCCACCGGGTTGGTTGGTAGTGCGGTGCTGGAATTACTTGCACAGCGCGACTTTCCTGTAGCGCAATTATATCCGCTGGCCAGCGAAAACAGCGAAGGCAACAGCGTCGAGTTTGGGCAGCATCGTCTGACCGTTCATCAACTGGACAATTTCGATTTTCGCCAGGTACAACTGGCCTTGTTCTGTGTCCCCGCCGACGTTGCTCAGTCATACATTCCGGAAGCGACGCAATCCGGTTGCGTCATCATTGATTGCTCGGCTGCCTTTCGTCTAGACCCGGATGTGCCGTTGGTGATCCCAGAGGTCAATCCACAGGCCATAGACGGTTTTCAGGCGAAAAACATTATTGCCTGTCCTGACAGCAGCATTATTCAGAGCCTTTTGGCGCTATCACCGCTACATAAACAAAACCCATTGGAACGCGTCAATGCAGTATTCATGCGTGCCGTTTCTGAAATTGGCAGGGATGGCATTACTGAACTCTCAGAGCAGGCAATTGCGCTGTTTAACCTCAAAGAGCACAAGAGCAAACAGTTTGCATACCCGGTTGCCTTTAATGTTTTGGCCCAGGCAGGCGGCAGGAAAGTGAAGGATGGCGCAAAATTTGAGCAAAACTTGCAAGAGGAACTTCAGAAAATCCTTGAAGATCCCGATATAGGTATGAATATTACGGCAACGCAAGTGCCGGTCTTTTTTGGCCACTCAACGGCCTTACATATTGAATTTAAAGATATATTTAGCACGGAGCAAGCGCAAAAACTTCTAGAGAAGCAACCTCGGCTGAGTCTGGTGGATGACGCCAGACATGCCAAATATGCAACGGCAGTGTCTCATGCAGCGAATGATGAGCAAGTTTATGTCAGCAGGATTCGAAAGGACCTGAGCTGGGAGAGAGGCCTGAATTTGTGGGTGGTTTCAGACAATATTCGGTCAGCCGCAAATAATGGTGTTCTTGTTGCAGAAATTTTGGTAAAAGGCTATTTATAAGCTATAGTTACACAAAACTTATAAAGATTATTCGAGGTTTCATCGCACAACTCTATGAAGTTAAAAAGATTTTCAGCGTTTGGGTTGCGTGTGGGAGACGCGTCAATGCAGCAAAGGGTTAGATTTACGGCTAAGGTCGCCGCAGGATTCCTGTCGGCGTGGTTTCTATTGTTGCCTGTCACGGCCAATGCACTGGGCCTGGGTAATATCAAAATGGATTCTGCATTGAATGAACCCCTCAAGGCAGAAATCGAATTACTATCCGCGACGTCCGATGATGTAAAAGGGCTGGAAGTTAAACTGGCATCTCGCGAAGCATTTTTACGTGCCGGCGTGGATCGTTCCGTACAGTTATCCCAAATCAAATTCAATATCGTGAAGCACGGCAGCAAATATTTCGTTGTGCTCACTACACCCCAGCCGGTCCGAGAGCCCTTCCTGAATTTCCTGGTCGAATTGAACTGGAAAAATGGTCGCATGTTGCGGGAATACACGGTACTGCTGGATCCGGCAGAACGCATACAACAACAGAGTGTTGCCCAGGCACCTGAAACTACACCGCCTGAATCAGTTCCTGCTCCGGCACCAGCGCCTGCTGTAGCGCAACCAGAAGAACCGATGCCGACACCTACCTCCCCCTTCATGGCGGAACCCGAACAAGCAGCACCAGCTCCAGTCCCGGCAGAAAGCGCGAAAACAGAAGAGGCGCCTTTAATGCCCGCCGTCCCCCTGAACCAGGCGCCACAGGCCCCTGTCAAAGCTGAAGCAGAGGCGCCAGCGCCAGCGCCAGAACCTGTCCCAGCTCCTGTGGCAGAGGCGCCTGCACCAGCGCCAGTACCGGAACCTGCTCCTGTACCAGAACCAATTGCCAAAGCTGAGGCCCCAGCGCCGACACCTGAACAACCTTTCGAAAGTAAACAGGAAGATGAAGGTGGCCTGTTCCCGCAGATTCCTTTAACAGCGTATCGCGAATCTCAAGCTGAAGCTCCAGCTCCAGCGCCGACACCAGCGGGTGAAGAAGCGGCACCTGTACCGGCGGGTGAGCTTGACTATGGTATCACCAAGAAGGGTGACACCCTGTGGCGTATCGCCGAGAGGTTGAAGCCAAACAATCAGGTGACCGTGTATCAGGTCATGATGGCGCTGCAGCAATCAAATCCAAAAGCATTTATAGCCGGTAACATTCACCGACTGAAAGTCGGTCAGGTTATGCGTATTGACGACCCAGGTTTGCTCAATGCCATGAGTAAGTCAGCGGCACTCAAGCAATACGAGCAGCAAACAACTGCCTGGCAAGACTATATTGCCCGTACCGGTGGTAGTGTGCCACGCCAGACCATTGTTGCGGGTGAGCAGGCGCCAGCACCAGCGGAGCAGGGTGTGACCAGTGGCGAGCTGACATTGGCTACACCGCAGTCTGACAAAATGACAGCAGGCAGCGGTGGTGCAGAAACCGGTGTCAGCAGTTCCGATGCTGCATTACTTGAACAACAGGCGCGAAAGGCCATGGAAGAGGCAAAGACGCAAAAGCAGAAGAATGCTGCGTTGATGGCCCGCCTCGACGATTTGGATGCAGAACTCAAGCGCATGGAAAACCTTGTCACGATCAAGGACAGCGACCTGGCAAGCCTGCAACGCAAACTGGATCAACTCAATGCGGAACGGGCAGCCTCAAAAGCAGCACCTGCACCTGAAGAAGAAACTGCAAAACCGGAAACCACAACACCAGAATCCACAACGTCACCTGAAGCTGTGACACCTCCGCCGATGGAATCTGCACCTACGGAGGTTGCCAAGGCCAAGCCGGAAGCACCTGAAACGGCTGCCGAGCCAGAAGCTGAATCCGCACCGGAGCAGGCTCCTGCTCCTGCCGTGACACCTACACCGGAAGCTCAGCCTGCACAACCGGTGGCTCCGCCTGTTGCCGCGCCTGCACCGGCACCTGTGCCTCAACCGGCGACAACGCCTTCGAAGCCGAGTGGCGGCATCATGGCTATGATCAAAGGCTTCTTTGGTGGGGTGATGGGCGGTCTGAATGCGATGATGCTGATAATCGGCGGCGTTGTCGTGGTTGTGCTCATCCTGATCGTATTCATTATTATGCGTCGTCGTAAGGGGGCGAGTTTCCAGGAGAGCATCCTTACCGGTGGCGGTGAAGCGGATTCCGTATCTATGGATGCCCACCCATCTCAGGGTTCCAGCCTTATGGGGGGGGAATCTTCATTCCTTAGCGACTTTGCCATCAGCGGAGTCAGTGCTATTCAGGCGGAAGATTCTGAGGTCGACCCCCTCACGGAAGCGGATGTGTTCATGGCGTATGGCCGCTACGAAGCTGCAGAAGAACGTTTGCAGGAAGCAATTACTCAAGACCCGAATCGTGGCGAGTTGCGTGTAAAACTGCTTGAGTTGTTTAACACGACCAAGAATGCACAGGCCTTTGAATCGGCAGCAGAAGATTACTATGCCAGCCTGGGTGGGAACGTTGGCGGGAATCCGCTCTGGCAGAAAGTCGTTGCGATGGGCCGTGAATTGGTACCAGGCAATCCATTATTCACCGGGGGTGTTGCCGGTACGGCCAAAGCTGAAGCTGCGCCAGCACCCGAAATGCCTAATCTCAGCGAAAGCCAGGATGTGATGGATATCGGTCTGGATACCGGTGTGTTCAATACCTCAGATTTCAGTACCGAAGCTTTTAACGAAGCTCCCAAGGAAGCCGCATCAACTACGAACAGTGGTTTGGATTTCAATCTCGATATGGGTGGCGACGAAAGCTCATCCCTCGATTTTTCCATGGAAGCACCATCGAGTGGTGGTTCTGCGGCAGATGACCTGGACTTCAGTCTAGACGAGAAGAGCGATGATCTGGGTGGTGGCCTCGATTTCAATCTGGATACCGGAGAAGAAACAACTGCTGAAACCCAGACCCCGGCGACTCAGGATGATATGGACTTCAACCTGGATCTGGCAGGTGATGAAGAGCCTACTGCAACAGAAATCAAGCTGGGCATGGATGATGAAAAACCCGCTACCAGCCTGGATTTTGATTTTGGACAGGACCTGGAGCCCGCTGCTGGTACAGACATGAACTTTGATGCTTCCGATGCATCGATTAGTCTAGACGTTGCTGGCGGAGGAGACGAGGTAGGCACCAAACTGGATCTGGCAAGGGCTTATATCGATATGGGTGACCCAGATGGTGCGCGCAGTATCCTTGATGAAGTACTGGAAGAGGGTACTGACGGCCAGAGACAGGAAGCCCAGCAATTGATGACACAGATTGGGTAACACTCCGGGCTGGCGGGATTCGGTTATGCATCCGGCAATCCGGATCCTGTGTTTCCTGTCATTGGTTACAGCGCTTGCACGTGCCAATTTTCCATTTATCTTACTGGTTGATGGCGTTTTTTTGATTTTTGCCTTTCGTTTTCCACGCGACATCTTCAGTTTTACCTGGCGGCTGATGCGGCGGATGCGTTGGTTCTGGCTATCTATCATTTTGCTCTACACACTGATGACCCCGGGTGGTGGGCAGTCGTTTTTGATCGGCGGACTTGAAGTGAGTCTGGGCGGTTTTTTACTGGGACTGGAACGCTGCCTGGCATTGGCCACGGTTCTTTTGTATTTCGCCTTACTGATTCACACGACACCACAAACCCAGCTTCAAGGTGCATTATTCTGGTTGCTGCAGCCGTTGCGGCGACTGGGTTTACCCGCGAATAGGTTAAGCATCCGCATCGCGTTAACCTTGCAGAAAATTCATGAACTGCAGACACGTTGGTCATCTGCCTCCGTGCCAAAACTGACCTTGTCTTCCTGGCGGGAAATACCGGATCGCATTTCATCATTTATCCATGACGTGTTTACTCAGGCAGAGACCAGACCTGAACAAGTAGAATTATCTTTGGAAACGAGTGCTCCTGGACATAAACAGTGGCTCATGCTCTTTCTGCTTGTCTCAATGATTGCTGGTATACGCTATTATTCCACCCACTATTTCTAGCAGCATGAGTCAACGAATTGCCCTTGGAATCGAATACGATGGCTCTCACTATTGCGGCTGGCAATATCAGGACCACAGCCCTTCGGTGCAGGAGAAGGTTGAACAGGCCCTTTCCAGGGTAGCGAATCACCCTGTCCGTGTCAGCTGTGCAGGACGTACTGACACGGGTGTTCATGCCCTGGGGCAAGTGGTGCATTTTGATACCGAGGCCATTCGAGAAAACCACGCCTGGGTTTTGGGTGGGAACGCCAATTTACCGGATGATATTTCCGTATTGTGGGCTAAACCGGTTCCCACAGAATTTCATGCAAGGTTTAGCGCAATTCGCAGACAATATCGCTATATTATTATCAACCGCGCGATACGGCCGGCGATATTAAATCAGCGAGTTAGTTGGGAATATCGCCCCCTGAACGAGTATCGCATGCAGGAAGCGGCACAGTATCTCGTCGGCGAACACGATTTTTCGTCTTATCGGGCGCTGGCCTGCCAGGCCAAAAGTCCCAATCGTACGCTGTATCGACTGGAGATTTGTCGCCAGACAGACATTGTAATGCTGGAACTGGAAGCCAATGGCTTTCTGCATCACATGGTGCGCAATATCGCTGGTGTGCTGATGAAGATTGGCGCCGGTGAAGCGGAGCCCATCTGGGCACGTGAGGTCCTCGAATTGCGGGACCGGACCCAGGGTGGGGTAACAGCCAGTCCACATGGCCTGTACTTTGTCACTGCGTACTATCCAGAGCAGTTTTCCATTCCTGTACTTTTACCCCCGGCGGCTGTCTGGTAATCTCACGGGCCCTTGTGATGGCTGGATTCATGCGTACACGCATCAAGATTTGTGGAATTTCCCGGGTAGAAGACGCCCAGTTTGCTGCCACGTGTGGAGCGGACGCGATTGGCCTGGTCTTTTATGCCGCCAGTCCACGTGCTGTGACTCTGGAGCAGGCTGCGTATATCGCGCAGAGTCTGCCGGCGTTCGTGACCTGTGTAGGCCTGTTCGTGAATCCTCGACCTGAGGAAGTGGAGGAGGTTCTCAAACTGGTCAGTATTGACTGCCTGCAATTCCATGGAGATGAGTCTCCCGAGTTTTGCGAACAGTTCAATCGCCCGTACATCAAAGCGATACGCGTTGGTGGCGCCACCGATATTAACCAGGTGGCAAATCAATACGAAAAGGCGCGTGCAGTGCTGCTGGATACCTACGTCAAAGATGTTCCTGGCGGTACGGGTCAGCAGTTTGACTGGTCACAGGTCCCAGTGAATTGCCCCAGGCCGGTGGTGCTCGCGGGTGGCCTGACAGCAGAGAATGTGGCTGCGGCAATCCACCAGGTGAAACCTTATGCGGTTGACGTTAGCGGCGGGGTGGAATCGCACAAAGGTATTAAGGATCAGGCTAAAATCAGTCAATTTATTGCAGAGGTAAACAGCATTGGCACAGGCGAAAACAACTAACGCGGCAAAGCCATACGCATATCCGGATGAGCGCGGCCATTTTGGGCCATACGGTGGTCGCTTTGTGGCCGAAACCCTGATGGCTCCCCTGGAAGAATTAACCGCGGCCTATGAAGCGGCCATCGCTGATCCGGGTTTCCTGCGACAACTCGATGAAGAGTTACGCCAGTACGTAGGACGACCATCACCTTTGTATCACGCCAAACGCTGGAGCAATGAGCTCGGTGGCGCGCAAATCTATCTCAAGCGTGAAGATTTAAACCATACTGGAGCCCATAAAGTGAATAACACCGTGGGGCAATCCTTGCTGGCACAACGGATGGGTAAGACCCGCGTGATAGCAGAAACCGGTGCCGGGCAGCACGGGGTGGCAACAGCGACAGTCGCCGCACGCCTGGGTATGGAGTGCGTGGTGTATATGGGCTCTGAAGACATTCAGCGGCAAGCCATTAACGTGTTTCGGATGAAACTGCTGGGTGCCCAGGTCGTGCCGGTAACATCCGGTTCCAAGACCCTGAAAGATGCGATGAATGAGGCCATGCGGGACTGGGTCACGAACGTCGATAACACGTTCTACATCATCGGTACCGTGGCAGGCCCGCATCCTTATCCGGCCCTGGTGCGGGATTTTCAGGCCATTATCGGGCGTGAGGCAAAAGAGCAGGCCGTCACCCAGACCGGCCGCTTACCCGATGCCCTGGTGGCCTGTGTTGGCGGCGGTTCCAATGCTCTGGGCCTGTTTTTCCCGTTCATTGGCGATGAACAGGTGGCAATGTACGGGGTTGAAGCTGCGGGCCACGGTCTGGCAACCGGTGAACATGCGGCCCCCTTATGTGCCGGCAAACCCGGCGTACTCCATGGTAATCGCACCTATTTGATGGAAGATGCGGATGGGCAGATCATCGAAACGCATTCCATTTCCGCCGGCCTGGATTATCCCGGGGTAGGTCCGGAACATGCCTGGTTAAAAGACATTGGTCGCGCCCAGTATGTCTCGGTCACCGATGACGAGGCCCTGGCGGCATTTCATCTGTTGACACGGACCGAAGGTATAATGCCAGCGTTGGAATCCAGTCACGCCATTGCTTACGCTATCAAACTGGCGCCGACCATGGACAAGGAGCAGACCCTCATCGTGAATCTCTCTGGTCGTGGTGACAAGGATATCCACACAGTAGCTGCGCGGGAGGGTATCCAGTTATGAGCCGAATCCAGAATCGCTTTACTCAGCTTCAACGCGAGGGACGAAAGGCCTTGATTCCGTATCTCACGGCCGGAGATCCCAATCCTGATTTCACAGTGCCGCTGATGCATGCCATGGTGCAGGCAGGTGCAGATATCCTGGAATTAGGCGTCCCGTTTTCAGATCCGATGGCAGAGGGCCCGGTGATCCAACATGCCATGGAGCGTGCGCTGACACATCATGTCAGCCTGCACCAGGTCATTGATATGGTGGCGAAATTTCGTACACAGGATTCGACTACACCCGTCTTATTAATGGGGTATCTAAACCCGGTTGAAGTTATGGGTTATCAGGAATTTGTGACCAAGGCCGCCGCTGCCGGTGTCGATGGTGTGCTATTGGTAGATTTGCCGCCTGAAGAAGCGGGGGAGTTACTGCAGCATACCCGGTCTCAGGATCTGGATGTGATCTTCCTGGTTGCCCCAACCACGACGGCGCAACGGATAAAGGCAATAGCCGAAGCTTCAAGTGGTTTTGTTTACTATGTGTCACTCAAAGGTGTGACAGGGGCAGGACACCTGGATATCCAGCAGGTCCAGCAGCGCGTGGCGCAGATTAAAGCGGTGACATCACTTCCAGTAGGGGTGGGCTTTGGTATTAAAGATGGAGCGTCCGCTAAATCTATTGCAACGGTGGCCGATGCTGTAGTGGTCGGCAGTGCGCTAGTACGTCTAGTGGAGGCCAATATACCATCCCTGGATCAAACCCGGGTCGCCGTGGCGGGGCTGATAGAAGAAATGCGCCAGGCGATGGATGAAGAATTGCCACAATCTGCAGCAAAGATGCAGAGTTAACGAGGATTGAATACAATATCACTATGAATTGGTTTACCAAATTACTACCAACCCGAATCCGCACGGAAGGGACCGCGCGTAAAAGTGTTCCTGAAGGTCTCTGGAGCAAATGTGACGCATGCGGAGCAGTGTTGTATCGTGCAGATCTTGAACGTAACCAGGATGTCTGTCCCAAGTGTGATCATCATATGCGTATCGGTGCTCGCCAGCGTATTGATTATTTCCTCGATCCGGAAGGGCGTAGCGAGATTGCTGCCAACCTGAAACCGGTCGACGCCCTTAAGTTCCGAGATTTAAAAAAATACAAGGACCGTTTGCTGCAGGCACAAAAGACCACAGGCGAGAATGATGCTCTGGTAGTAATGAAAGGCAGTGTCAAAAGTCTACCCGTTGTTGTTGCAGCGTTTGAATTTAAATTCATGGGCGGTTCCATGGGCTCTGTTGTCGGCGAGCGTTTCGTACGCGCCGTGGATGCCTGCCTGCAGGAAAATATACCATTGGTGTGTTTCTCCGCCAGCGGTGGTGCACGGATGCAGGAAGCATTGTTCTCGCTGATGCAGATGGCCAAGACCAGCGCGGCCCTGACGCGTCTGAGTCAGCGCGGTATCCCATATATCTCCGTGATGACGGATCCCACTATGGGTGGTGTCTCTGCCAGCTTCGCCATGCTGGGCGATATTCATATTGGTGAGCCTAATGCCCTAATCGGTTTTGCTGGTCCCCGTGTTATCGAACAGACCGTACGTGAAACCTTACCAGAAGGGTTTCAGCGCAGTGAATTCCTGCTTGAGCACGGTGCACTGGACATGGTGGTGGATCGCCGTGATTTACGTGATCGCATTGCGCGACTGCTGACGATTATGCAACACAAACCCGCGGCTTGATCGACATCTTCCATTTTAATGCGTAATGCGTTATCAGACTCTTGCTGATTGGCTGCATTGGCAGGAACAGCTGCATCCCAAATCCATTGACCTCGGTTTGTCTCGCGTCCGTGAAGTGTGGCGACGCCTGCATACTGACGACTTTGTTTGCCCGGTCATCACCGTTGCCGGCACAAACGGCAAGGGTTCCTGCGTTGCCATGCTGCAATCCATCTATCGTGAAGCCGGTTATGCCGTGGGTAGCTATACCTCTCCTCATTTGTGGCGTTATAACGAACGGATTCGTCTCAATGGTGATACTGCTTCTGATGAGGTAATCTGCGAAGCCTTTGCCCGTATCGACGACGCGCGCCAGGATACCAGCTTGACCTATTTTGAATTTGGTACCCTGGCAGCGCTGGATATTTTCAAGCAAAACCACTTGGATGTGGTGATATTGGAAGTGGGGCTGGGCGGTCGCCTCGATGCGGTCAACATCATTGATGCAGATGTGGCGTTGATTACTTCTATCGATCTTGATCACGTAGAGTGGTTAGGCGGCGATCGCGAGAGCATTGGCCGCGAGAAGGCAGGCATTTTGCGGCGCGATAACATCGGGATTGTCATTGATCCAACACCGCCGGCGAGCGTGATTGAATATGCTCATTCACTGGGTAATCGTTTGCTGCTACTGGGACAGGATTTCAGCTGGCAGCAGGAAGCGGGTAGCTGGTCCTGGCACGCCGGCACCGACCATCGGGTTGGCCTGCCACAACCTGCATTGCCGGGAGAACATCAAATACGCAATGCCGCCGGTGTGATCATGGCCATCGAGAGTTTGCAAGCACGGTTACCGGTATCACTGGTGCAGGTGCGACATGGCCTGCTCTCAGTCAGTTTACCGGGCCGTTTTCAACTGGAAACCGGTGCGGTCACGCATATCTACGA
>JBECKZ010000066.1:0-6979 GCA_040235555.1 Thiohalomonadales bacterium
AGTCTCGGGCATGCACACCGATGATGAGGTTGAGATCCTGTCCGGTTTGAAGGAAGGCGACAAGGTTGTCGTGTCTGGCCAGTTCCTGATCGATTCAGAGGCCAATTTACAGGCGAGTTTCGCCCGGTTCGGTGCGGAAAAGTAAACACGCATGTTGGCGAAATTGATCCGTTGGTCCATCGACAACCGGGTGCTGGTCCTGGTCGTGACGGTGTTGTTAACCGGCTGGGGCTGGTTATCGATCAAACACATCCCGCTCGATGCGATTCCCGATTTGTCGGATGTGCAGGTCATCATTCGTACCAGTTATCCTGGACAGTCACCACAGGTAGTCGAAGATCAGGTGACTTATCCAATTACCACTACCATGTTGTCCGTACCCGGTGCGAAAGTTGTACGCGGATTTTCCTACTTTGGCGATTCCTATGTTTATGTGGTATTTGAGGACGGTACTGATTTGTACTGGGCACGCAGTCGTGTCCTCGAATACCTGAATCAGGCTACCGCCAGTCTGCCTGCCGGCGTGCATCCGCACCTCGGTCCAGACGCGACTGGCGTGGGTTGGGTCTATTCTTATGCCCTGGTGGATCGCACCGGCACGCATGATATTTCACAACTGCGAAGCCTGCAGGACTGGTTCCTCAAGTTTGAACTACAGACAGTACCCGGAGTGGCGGAAGTCGCTACGGTGGGCGGTATGGTACGTCAATATCAGGTAATCGCCGAACCGGAAAAGTTACGCGCCTATGGCGTGCCGGTATCAACACTGGTCAGGGCCATCAAGCGCAGCAACGCGGAAGTGGGTGGTTCGGTTATCGAGTTATCGGAAGCAGAATACATGATCCACACCCGAGGTTTTTTACACGGGGTAAGAGACATTGAACGAATCCCGGTAACAACGAGTAAAAATGGTATTCCATTGTTGGTGCGAGACCTGGCCACGGTACAGATCGGGCCGGAGATGCGACGTGGCATTGCTGACCTCAATGGTAAAGGCGAAGTCACCGGTGGTATCGTGGTGATGCGTTCCGGTGAAAATGCCCTGACCACGATCGCGGCAGTTAAAAAACGCATTGAAGAACTCAAGCACGGTCTGCCCAAGGGCGTGGCAATCGTGCCCACCTATGATCGCTCGCAACTGATACATCGCGCAGTGAGCAATCTGTCGGTCAAGCTGGTGGAAGAATTTATCGTGGTGGCACTCGTGTGCCTGCTATTCCTGTTTCATATGCGTTCGGCGTTTGTTGCCATTGTGACATTGCCTCTTGGCATACTGACAGCGTTTATTATCATGCGTTGGCACGGGATTAACGCCAACATCATGTCTCTCGGTGGAATTGCCATTGCCATCGGCGCAATGGTGGATGCGGCGATCGTCATGATTGAAAACGCACACAAACACATCGAACACTGGCATCAGCAACATCCAGACTCGCAACTTGATAATCCACAACGCTGGCAGTTAATCTCCAACGCGGCCAGCGAAGTTGGGCCAGCCCTGTTTTTTTCCTTATTGATAATCACCTTGAGTTTTCTGCCGGTGTTTACCTTGCAGGAACAGGAAGGTCGTCTGTTTGCACCCCTGGCTTTTACCAAGACTTATGCCATGGCGGCAGCTGCCGGTCTTGCCGTGACCCTGGTGCCGGTACTCATGGGTTACTTTATCCGCGGGCATATCCCCAGCGAAACCGCAAACCCCATCAGCCGCTGGTTGATCAGGGTATATCAGAGTCGTCTGCAACAAGTACTGACCTCTCCGAAGAAAACACTCATCATCGCAGCAGTTTTGCTGGTGACCATTGTGATCCCGATTGGTGGCGTCAAGGGGTTACTGTCACCATTACTCTGGCCGACAGCACTGGTCGACTGGGTTGCCGGTAGTGCACCAGAGGGTAGCCTGCGTGCACGTTATGAAGACGCCATTGATAACTGGCAGGATACGATTGCGCAGAGCTGGCGCAACACGTTCAGTTGGGCCCCGTTTATTGCGCGTATGAGCAGTGGTCTTGGCCACGAATTCATGCCGGAGATGTTCGAAGGCGACATCATGTACATGCCGACGACCTTGCCAGGCCTGTCTATCGGCAAGGCGCAACAGTTGTTGCAGGAGACCGATCGGATCATCGCCAGTATCCCGGAAGTCAAACGTGTGTTCGGCAAGATCGGTCGCGCAGAAACTGCGACTGACCCCGCACCACTGACCATGATCGAAACCATTATCCAGCTTAAGCCGCGTGATCAGTGGCGCAAGGGCATGACTGTGGACAAGTTGATCCACGAACTGGATAGCCATGTGGATTTGCCCGGGTTGACCAATGCCTGGCTGATGCCGATCCGGACCCGGATTGATATGTTGTCGACAGGAATCAAGACCCCGGTCGGTGTCAAAGTTTCTGGTCCGGATCTGAAAGTCATCGACAAGATCGGCCGTCAGATTGAATCAGTCGTGAAGCAGGTGCGTGGTACCGCCTCTGCCTATTCCGAGCGGGTTACTGGTGGCCGCTATATTGACGTGACCCCAGATCGCGACAAGGCGGCATTTTTAGGTTTAAGTATGGCGGATATCAATGAGGTGATCAGTGCCGCGGTGGGTGGCATTAACGTTACTTACACGGTTGAAGGTACCGAGCGTTATCCGGTTAACCTGCGCTTCGCCCGTGAGGATCGCGATAATCTCGACAAGCTGCGTAACCTGCCTATCGTGACCCCGCGTGGTTTACAGGTACCATTGGATGAAGTTACCAGGATCAGGATTGTTGACGGCCCGCCTGTAATAAAAACTGAAAATGCACGCCCGGATGGATGGACCTTTATCGATATTCATGGCGTTGATCTCGGCAGTTATGTCGATGCCGCGCGTAAACTGGTTGATGAGAAGGTTAAGCTGCCACCAGGTTATTCCATTGCCTGGACCGGACAGTACGAATATTTGCAAAGGGCCAAGGCAAAGCTGCTGGAAGTGATTCCCCTGACGTTAGTGATCATATTTTTATTGTTGTATCTCACTTTTCGTAATATTGGTGAAGCCCTGTTGGTGCTGTTTACCTTACCGTTTGCGCTGGTGGGTAGCTATTGGTTGATGTTGTTATTGGGCTATCACAGTTCGGTGGCCACCGCGGTTGGCATGATTGCACTGGCAGGTGTGGCGGCAGAGTTTGGTGTGATCATGTTGATCTATCTGGATAATGCGGTACAGGAACGCCTATCACGCAATCAGCTGCATAGCATGGAGGATCTCAATACGGCAATTATGGAAGGTGCGGTCATGCGGATCCGGCCCAAGGCCATGACCGTGACAGTTATCATTGCCGGTTTGATACCGGTCATGCTGGGACACGGCACGGGTTCGGAAGTCATGCAGCGCATTGCCGCCCCAATGGTTGGCGGGATGGTGACTGCACCATTGCTGTCGCTGTTTGTCGTGCCTGTTGTCTACCAGTTATGGAAGGGAAGACAGTTGCAATTACTTTCCTAAGCATGAGCATGCAAATACTCCATGTATTAACCCAATTTATCTAAGCAACGGCTTAATAACAAGATTCAACAACGTATTTATTCTGTCAGCATCTTTCATATAAAAACCAAAATTCATAACCCATCTGCGTTTCTAAAATAATTGTGTAAATTATTTTAGACATTAGTCTCTTTTCGCAGCAATAAAAAATGCTGTATTCATGCTTTGTTGTCGATAAATTTTACAATTATAAATTGCTGAAAATAAGACAGATGGGTAACTAATTGAATAAAAGTATAAAAAATTGCTGGTACAAGACTTGCTTCTATACTATAAGAATTGTTGCTGCTTATATCTTTCGTGTAAGCAAATATTTTATGTAATGTAAATCTAAGGAAAGGAGAAGGTTACATGAAAAAAATTTATAAGTTCAGTTCGATGGTGTTAGGGACAGCCCTTCTGATGTCGTACGGTGTAGCCAATGCTGTGCCATTTACAACGGGCGATATTTTTGCCTCTACTGGCTCCGGGCAAGTGACACACTACGATTCTGCAGGTAATTTACTGGACACAATTAGTACCGGCGGCTCAGGATTTACCACTGGTTCTGCCTTTGACAGCTCTGGCAATCTTTATGTCACTAACTTTACGAATGGTAACTTCGCGAGGATAACCGGTCCTGGCGATCCACATACAGCTTCAATAGTAGCGAGTCCTGGATTCAATCCAGAATCCATTGTCTTTGATGCGAGTGGAAACTATTATGTCAGCAATGCGGGCACAAACGTTTTCACCAAATATGATAGCGGCGGTAATTTGCTGAACAGTTATACTGCGACTATCGAAGATCGCGGCATCGATTGGCTGGATCTGGCCAGTGATCAAACCACGATGTACTACACCTCAGAAGGCCAGACTGTCTTCAGCTATGATGTTAGCACCGGTACTCAGCTGAGTGACTTCTCCATAGGGCTAACAGGTTCACACGCCTATGCGCTGCGTGTACTTGGTGATGGAGGTATGCTGGTTGCTGATTCACAAACAATCGTTCGCCTCGATAGCAGTGGTAATATTGTGCAGTCCTACGATACGACAGGCAATGACAGCTGGTTTGCCTTAAACCTCGATCCCGATGGCACCTCATTCTGGAGTGGCGATTTTGGTACCGGCCAACTGGTAAAATTTGATATTGCCACTGGATCTGTTGAACAAACAATCTATACCGGCTCAACCAGTTTATATGGCGTATCCGTGTTTGGCGAAATCACCCAGGGGTGTCCTGACTGCGGCGGTACACAAGTGCCAGAACCCACGTCATTGTTGTTGATGGGGATTGGTCTGGCCAGCCTGGCTGGGGTCCGCCGACTCAGGAAAGCCTGATTCCTAAACTTCCTGCTTTATTTTCGACGGGTACCATTGAGTACCCGTCTTTCATTCTGTGCGTACAGTTACTTGGTGTTATATGAAAATTAAGTGGCATTGCGAGGTGTATATATCGATGTTGCGTGGTAGTAGTTGGGGGAAATACTGAGTAGTAGCGTCAGCGATGGTCGGCTAGATTAGTTCGCACAAAAAAAAGGGAGAACTTGCGTTCTCCCAGGTCTTTACACAGCTATTATTGATTATTGTCTTGCTGATTAGGTCACTACCACGTTTGTTTTTGCCGTGCCCCAGACATTACCGGTGATCCAGTCCTTGATGTCGAATCTGATCTCATAATCACCGGGCTGGGTCGGTTTCAGGATAATGTCGTAGCGTTCGCCCGATATTGCACGAAAACCGGTAGTACCCACGGAGTTCGGCAAGGGACGCCCATCAGACATAACGATGGTGGCGTTGAGAGCGGCCGGGATGTGCACTTGTTGCGGGTGATACCCAGCGCAGATGTAACGCGCCAACAGTGTCTGGCCTGCCTTGATGCTACCGGAGATCGGTGGATTGTTCTTGGCTGAGGTACCACTGCCATCCACCCCGGTAATGACGAAGTAATCAGGACGCAGGATGTTCAGGCCGACGTCGGCACCACAGGTACCAGCATCCCAACACAGCGTGTGCCATTTGGAATCGATTTCATCTACCACCCAGAAACACTCGGAATCATATTTCGGACCGTTGTGATACAGCGTGCCCGGGCCCTCCGGCGGGTCGATAATAATGGCACCGTACATCCCCATTTCCGCGTGCAGCGGGGTGTTGGTATGGCAGTGATAGAAATAGGTTCCCGCCGCATGTGGACGCCACTGATAGGTGTAGGTGCCATCTACGTCCCAGGTGATGTGGCCGACACCATCGGCGTGGTCGGCTGGTTCGATGCCGTGGTGGTGCATGGTATGCACCCACATGCCCCCTTGCACTGTCAGGGTGGTGTGCACGATCTGGCCCTGGGTAACTCGCATGGCTGGTGAAGGGAAAGTGTTTCCGCCACCCATGTCGCCGCCCATGCTCGTTTGGGTACCGTTACCGCCAGCATCGGTGAAACCCCAAATCGTTACTACCTTGCCATCGTCCATGGTCAGCGAACCGTTCATATAAATGCCACGGCTGAAAGTGACGTCTGCCGCGACAATGCCTGGGGTAGCAGGTGCATCTGGATACACATAACAGGCGTTAGCAACGCCACCACACATGCCACCACCACCGCCGCCACTGGTGGTTGTACTTGTGCTGGTTGTTGTCGTACTGGTCGATCCGCTACTGCTGCGGCGCCAACTCATTTTTGATGCATATTTTTCTGTAATATCAAACAACATAATTGTATTCCCCTTTATTCGAAGTAGATGTCGGTCAAGGCACCGAACATGTAGTAGCCACCACCGGCGGTTTGCGACATTTCCGTATGCAGGTGCATCGGATAGGTGCTGGTTTTCACAGGGGGGTAGGAATCTGGCGGCACTTCAAAGGGATAAATTGCATCGAATGCACCCTGGTTGCCTTCGATATAGATACAGTCTTTTTTCCAGATGTCCGGGCGTTTCTGGCCATTCTCCGTCAGCCACTCCAGGTGGTTGCCGTGTACGTGCACGGATTCGTCCGCCAGACCGATGTTGAATGCGCGGATCAGGGTTCGATCGCCAATGGAACCGTGCAGGGCAGAACGTGGATCCGTAATGGCATCGATATTTGGATCGTGCGAACCGGGTGCCCCGGGAGGGCGGCCGCCCAGACCGTTGATAGTAAAGTAACGTGGTGTGTACGGTGTCGACGGTGTCTTGCCAGACTGGATAGCCTTGGTCCAGATTGGGTCGATATCGTTAAAGATCCAGAAGTATTGCTGCACAAAGGTCGGGCTGCCGGAGTAAAGCTGGTTCGGTTTGTTGTACGGCATGACCGCAAACCCACCGTGCAGACCTATCAGTGTGTTATACGGCGCGTTCAGCTTGTCATAATAGATATACGAGCCCGGATTTTTGGCAGTGAAGGTAACGGTTTTGGTCTGACCGCCGTAAATCGTGCCGGTATCCACCATCCCGTTGATGACAAAACTGTGCGGAGTGGACAGTGTGTTGACGATCTTGAAGGTAATGG
>JBECKZ010000081.1:0-9681 GCA_040235555.1 Thiohalomonadales bacterium
AAACAAGACTCAATTTTGCCGGTGAGTGTGTTGTCTTCCTCTTCTTCATCGGGTTGAACTGCAAGCAGCTGGTCCTTGCTCCCGGGCAAATACAATTTACAGTGATACTGTGAAAAAAACTCCAGGATGCCGGGATAAGCCGGGTTTAGATCGAGCACATCGGTGCGTATGTCTGGCTCGAGGTTCTGCAACACACCGAACAGGAGCGGGCTTTTGAGGGAATAGCTCGTTTCCTGTTCGGCGGGCTGGTTAACCGCGCGCATCGGTATACTTCTCATGGTGTCACCCGGATGGCTCGATAAAAAGGGTGTTTAGGCCAATTTGCGTTCCGGATTATCGCCACCTTGCGCAGGCGGTGTACTGGGCTTGGCAGATGCCATGCCTTTCTGGCGCGGCTCCATCTCAATGCTGCCCTTGAACAGGGCACCGTCTTCCAGGGTGACACGAGGTGCGACAATATTGCCGAGTACATTCCCGGTTTCGCGGATAATCACTTTTTCATCGCCAAACATATCTCCCTGCAGTTCGCCTTCCACGATGATCTGGTTGGCTTCGATATTGGCTTTTACCTTGCCGGTTTTACTGATAGTGACATTGTGTCCCTGCACTCGGATGGTGCCTTCGACATGTCCCTGGATAATCAAATTTTCATCGCCTGTCACATCACCCCTAATTCGGATTGATGCGCCAATGGAGGCTGAACTATCGCGGTTGCTGACAAGGGGTTTACTCTCCCGAACGCTGAAGTCAGCGGGGGGCTCATTTTGCTGCTGGGTTTTCATCCGGCTAGAGACATTTTCCTTTATCTGCTTCATATCAATCATGGCTTTTCTCCAAATTCCGAGTTTGGGAACACAAGGAAATTTCCGTGTGTAATCAGTTGGCTGTGTAAATTTATTATGAAATTACTTGTACTAAGATGGCTTGAACTGCATCACAACTGCCACATTCTTGCTCGTGCGGTAGCCGGATGGGTCCGGTCGTCCTCCTCTTGGCCAGAATCGCCTACTCGGGACGGTGCTCAGCCCCTTCAGGATACGGTCCGGCCGGTCGATACAGATCTGGGTCAAGTTAAGCCCTTAAAATGACAGGACAAGTTTACTGATAAACCACCTTGCCTGCACGGTTCAGCTGTGACCAGGCAGGGCTGGATGTCCTGGTGCCAGTTAATTATTTTACTCACGTGACTGATCGTTATAGGTTTCGCCAAGCATGCAATCGAATCAACGTAAAACGATATTAATAATAGAAGATGTACCTGCAATGCGTGATCTATTCTCCCGTTATCTTAAACGGGATGATTATGCAGTTGAGGGAGCTGAAAGTGGCGAAGCAGCATTGAAACTGGCTGCGGAAACGAAATTCGATGGGATCCTGCTGGATATCAATATGCCGGGTATCGATGGTATCGAGACCTGCCGGCGGTTACGCACCCTGGATGGGTACCAGTTCACACCGATCCTGATTGTGACATCCGCAGACAATAACGCGACGTTATCCGAGGCATTTGAAGCCGGCTGCGATGATTTTATTATCAAACCCTTAAACCAGGTCGTATTACGTGCAAGATTGAAGGCACACATACAACGTGCCGAGTTATACCATCAACATGAATGCATGCAGGGTATTCTGAATAGATACGTATCGCCCAAGACCCAGATGATGATTGAGCAATGTGTTGTCACAGGTAAGCCCCTTCAACCTCAAAAACGCGAGGCCTGTGTTTTGTTTTCGGATATCCGTGGGTTTACCCAGCTTGCGCAACAAATCGAACCGGAGGAGTTATTCAGGTTACTGAGCGAACACCTGGCCCATCAGGCCGAGCTGGTATATCAATTTGGTGGTTACGTCGAGAAGTATGCCGGAGATGGAATTACAGCAGTGTTTGAAGGTGAGGACATGGAGCAACGCAGTTGTTTATGTGCTCAGAATATCATCGCCTATGCACAGGAGTGGATTATCAAGAAACAAAATCATCTGTTTGCAGTCAGTTGTGGAATTGACAAAGGGGAAGCCGTATTTGGTGATATCGGTTCACCTGAACATCTGAAATATACCATGATCAGTGCATCGGTGAATCTTGCTGCTAAATTGTGTGACTGTGCAGGACCGATTTCTATCATTGTGACAGAGAATATCTATTCGGCAGTTAAACACGATCCCCATTTTCTATTTTTACCACGGGAAGATATTCGGATACAGGGATTTAATAATCCTGTCATGGTTTATGAATTAACGCCATTCTTGCATGATTTTGGCGCGAAGCCTTAAATCGTGTTTTAACCGAAGCGTTATGACCGGTGTTTCCCCCTCGATGAAGATGAACAGTGGCGCTGGTTTCAGAGATGCAGTGTTGGCCATATAGCCCCTATGGCCAGTCCAAGGATATAAAGCCAGCCAAAGGCACGGTTATGTACCAGGCACACGCGATGATACCAGAGCGGCCAGCCGATATAACCATCGGGTGGAGTGAGAGGGCGAGCCTGGCGAAGGACCGCAAGCGCACGTATGGCGCGTGGTAATGCAAACAAGCTAAGTGCAACAAAAGGGGTGAGCTGGTGATGAAGAACCAGGAGTAGCATGATGACATATATCAGGACAATGACTGTCATGTTGAAGACACGGGCCAGGCGTTCGCCCAGCAGTACGGGTAAGGTGCGAATATTCTTGCTTATGTCAAAATCGCGCTGATCGATATGCTTGCCAAGCAAAATCGACATGACACCAAGACCGTACGGAATGGAAATGTAAATCGCAGATAGGGAAAGCGTGCCGGTAATGACCGCGTACCCACCGCCTATCATTAGCGGACCCCATACGATAAACACTGCGATTTCGCCAAGGCCGATACTCTTTAATGGCACGGGAGCGGCGTCGTACCAGAACAACAGGGTGACGCCGGCAATCGCAAATGATGCAGCAAGCCAACCATGCATATATATAAAGTAAAACATGATGGACAGACCCAGTATCACAAGGACGGCAAGACCTGTTACCAGTGCATGTGGGGTCAAGACACCGCTCGCGAGAGGATGCACGGTATAGCGCATACGTGGAGAATCAGGTGTGTCATGTCCGTGTTTGTATCCGAAGTAGTCATTGCTCAGGTTGCTAATCATGTGCGCAATAACGAAACCCAGAAAGACCAGCAGAAATGGAATCCAGTGAAATTGTCGTTGTGTAGCTGCAAGTAGTCCGGTGATGATGGCTGCCTGTGCAGAGATAACCAGGATTACACTGCGCGCCGCATACAGAAATTTTGAGATCGGATCGAGCTCGCGGATTTCATTGGCACTTGGGCGATAAAATCCGGTAAATGCCCCGAGCCAACGTGACCAGTGTGCTGTGGATATGTTGGATTGTTGTGTCATAAAACCGCATTATTATATGGGCACCGGAGTCTGACTAAACCACTGGGAAATGTATTTCCCTGCAAGAAGCCTGGCATCACCGGCTGATATTGTTAAGAATATTCTTAAAACCATTACTTGGTTTTTGGGTTATAACAGCTATATTTTGATTATAACAGTTTGTTTGGAAAAGATTTTCTAATTTTTGGGTCAGCTGCAAATTCACTTGTTGAGATGAACAAATTAGACGTTATTATAAATAGTGTAAAAGCTTGCCGATTTGGCGGACGTGGTTGATGGAAACTGAAAAACAGACGATTCTTCTCATTGATGATGTTGAGGAAAACCGAATTATTTTAAAGTATCGCCTGGAGAAAGAAGGCTTTGCTGTCATAACGGCGAGTAACGGCAAGGAGGGATTAGAAAAACTGGAACAGGAAAACATTTGCATCATTTTTCTGGATATCAATATGCCGGTCATGGATGGTCATACCTTTTTAAATAAAATTAAAGCGGATTCCCGTTATTCCAAGATACCGATCATTATCATTACAGCACTGGATGAAACTGGTGAGGTGATTAAGTCCTTACGTGCTGGCGCATGCGGATATCTCACAAAACCCTTCAGCATGGAGCAAATCCGAGCACAATTAAATTTTTGTCTTCGCAGCGGTCCAGATTCAAATTCGCCTACGACCTAAGTCAGTAGTGAAATGAGATGGCATGGGGATTTCTTGTACCATCAGTTCATCCTGGAAAGAAACCGGCTGGTTGCATCATTATGGCCTTAAATCAGCAAAACGATAAGTAGCACCAGCAACACTGTTTCCAGGTTAGTTAATCTGCCACCTACCGGTAATTGATCGATATTGGCGGCGAGTTGCTGCACTTCTAAATCAGTCATACTAGCAACGCGTTGTTGCGCAGCATTAACATCTACTCCACTGGCCGCAAGGGCCTTACGTACATCCTCTCTGGCCAATAATGCACTCAGATGTGCTCGGGTATTTTCGATTTGCCGGGCATTGACGATTTCACTGGTCGTGACGATACCGGCATGGGCTGATAGTGGCACACAAGTCACAACGCTGAATATGAGAAAAAACAGGGCACTGGAAAGGCTGAACCGAGACCCGTTGTTCATATATTGAACTCCTGATTGTAATTGTTACGGATGACTTCATAAATTTAGACGATATGGGACAATTTGCCAGATGTCCGAACAATCACATACTAGTGAGATGGGTGCAGTGGGGTTTCCAGAGCTTGTTACTACCTTAGTGGTTGTCACAACATGATCGTCAATAATCTAAAAGATACTTAAGTCGATCCAACAATCGAATTTGTATACGACTAGAATTTCGCCAGTCTGTTTCTATATGATGGCTGGACAACACGCTTTATATGCTGATGATTATTCATTGCTAATATAATCAATTGACGGAAAGTAATTGGGATTGCCAATACAACCTAACTCCCATTATTTATATTAAGGTAAAATCCGTAAAGCTATATAACAGAGGTAAATATGAGCACTATTTTACCAGGTTGTAATTCATTAGGTTTATGACTAATCCCAATAAAACGTAATAACGTGCCTTTATCACAACTTTTACTCAAGTTAAGTAGACAAGTTTTTCATCTGGTGCTAAACAAGGTATGGCTTCCCAAAAGATCAATTAAATAGGAGGGTTATCCCTGATGAAAAAATATCTCTTGATATCGTTATTAGCGGTAGTGGCAAGTCATGCCTATGCTGAGAATAACAATGTGGGTTGTGGCTGGGGCTCGATGGTATTTAATGGAAAATCCGATAAACCCTCTCAGATATTGGCGGCAACAACAAACGGGACGTTTGGAAACCAGACCTTTGGTATCAGCTCGGGTACCGCAGGTTGTGCTCAAAACTCGACTGTTAGAAGTTATGCCGCTGTCTCTACCTTCATGACTGCTAATCTCGACAAGGTTGCTCATGATATGGCAGTCGGTAAGGGTGAATCCCTGAATACCCTGTCATCGCTGATGGGCATGTCTGCTGAGGACAAAACGGTCTTCGCGAAGATGGTGAAAAAGAATTTTGCCATGATTTTCCCGAATACCAAGACAACCAGTGAACAGGCACTGCAATCACTTTCAACCCTGATGGCAAAAGACGCTCGTCTGGCGCAATATACCGCATAAATTCAGCAAGACTGTAGGAGCCCGGCAGGTTATACCTGCCGGGCCTTTTTGTTGTCGGTCATATTAATTTACAAGATGTTGAGAAGTCTGGCCCTGGCCTGCGTTATATGGGGTATATCCGGCCATGTCAGTGCAAGTGTCGCGCCTGTCCAGAACTGGATTGAGCAGGCGCATCAGCTACATCTTGCCACTTCATCACAGTGGCTGGAGCTTGTTCATTACCGTCCCAATATTCTGCATTCCGGTTATACCAGTTTTGCCAGCGGTAAAAGTTTTTTTCTAGCTGAAAACGGCAGGGTGGATCCACAGGCAGAACTGGATGCTACGCTGCGAGCTATCGCTCTACCTGTTAACGAACAAGCAGATTCTCATGCACAGTGCCGTTTTGTTGCACGTTACCATTGGTTAAAACAGAAACTCGCAATACCTGATGAGCAACTGCCACATGTGGAATGCAAAGCATTTAAGGAGTGGTATCACAACATCAATCCAGCCCGGATAACCCTGGTGTTTCCCTCAGCGTATATCAATAATCCTTCATCAATGTTTGGCCATACTCTGTTACGAATTGATCCACCAAAAACTGAGTCCAGAACCACACTGACGAGTTACTCTATCAGTTATGCTGCAGAAACCACGGAGTTCAATGGGCTTGTATTCGCCATCAAGGGACTGACCGGCGGCTACCATGGGTATTTCAGTATCCAGCCTTATTATGACAAGGTGAATGAGTACAGCGATTTGGAAAATCGCGATATCTGGGAGTATGAACTTAATTTTACACCGGCAGAAATCCGGCGATTAATGGAGCATGCCTGGGAGTTACATAAAACCGCGTTTGATTATTATTTCCTTGATGAAAACTGTTCTTTTCAGCTGCTGGCTTTACTGGACGTGGCACGCCCAGGAATGCACCTGACCGCACAATTCCCTCTAGAGGTTATCCCGGTAGATACAATCCGTGCGGTACTCAGGCAACATGACCTGCTCGCCGGGATCAATTATCGTCCTGCCAGTCGAACCAACCTGAGTTTCTGGTTTTCCCGCATGAAAAAAGCACAACAAGACTGGGTCCTGAACTACAGCAATTCGGAAGCAACACTAGAGGATCCACGTCTACGCACACTCCCATTGAATGAACAGGCAGAGATGCTGGATGTTGCGTATCAATATGTACAGTACCAATATCGGCGTCGCCTGATCCCACAGAAAGTCAGTGCGGAGAAGTCACTGGAATTACTGACGCAACGAAGTCGCATCAATGATACCCAGCCTTTACCCGATGCTCCGCAGCCTGCAACACGGCCTGACCAGGGTCATTTATCATCACGCGTATTACTGGGGTATGGTGAATTGGATGACAGGCGTTTCGTACAATTTACCTGGCGCCCTGCATATCATGATCTGCTGGATAATGATCAGGGGCACGTTGCCGGTTCGCAAATAGATTTTCTGAATTTATCGCTGAGGAAATATTCGGCTGAGCACAGTGTTCAACTGGAAAATTTCACCCTGATCAATATTTTTTCTATTACGCCAACCAATCGATTTTTTCATGCATTATCCTGGCATTTCGATACCGGTTTTGAACGTCTGCCTATTGATCCTGATCCGTATAAACGTGATCTGGTCTATAGTATAAATGGCGGTGCGGGTTATACCTATGCAGCCTCGGATAAATTTCGTGGGTACGGTATGCTGGATGCCAGTGCGATCATACACCACGACTATACAAATTCGGTGGCGATGGGAATCGGGCTGCGTACCGGATTGCTCTGGCAAGTGACTCAGTGGTGGAAAGTACATCTTGAAGCAAGTGCCCTGGATATTGGCTATCATTCCAATCGTGTTTTGCAATTGTTGCAATTGGGTCAGAGTTTTTCCCTGGGCCGAAACAACGCATTACGATTTCATTGGCAACGTTCGGGTGAGAAAGAACATCTGACTAACGAAGTATTACTGAGCTGGAATCATTATTACTGATGCGACGCCTAGCCTGTTTGATAATCTTGTTGCTGCAGCTGTCAGCTTGTTCCAGTCTGATATTTTTGCCAGAGAAAAAGACCTATGTTACCCCGGCAATGTTACATATCAAGAGTGAAGACGTTTATTTTCACTCAGGCAAATATGTTTTGCACGGCTGGTGGCTGCATGCAAAACCACCAGTAAAGGGCACGGTGCTATTTTTACATGGTAATGCCGAGAACATTAGTACGCATATTGCGAGTGTCTACTGGTTGCCAGCCGAGGGATACGATGTCTTTATGTTTGATTATCGTGGTTATGGTCTGTCCACGGGCAAGCCGGACCTGCCTGGTATCCATCAGGATTATGCGGCAGCACTGGATTACCTGTTTCACCGAGCCGATGCCAATAAAACCAATGTGTTCGTATTTGGGCAGAGTCTGGGCGCTGCGGTCGTGCTGGTGGGGACTGACACTTCCCCCTACAAATCCCGTTTGCGCGCCGTTATTGTAGAAGGTGCATTTACCAGCTATCGGCGAGTAGCACGGGAAAAGTTCGGTGATTTTTGGTTGACCTGGTTATTCCAGTGGCCATTGTCCTATACCATTAACGATGACTTTCGCCCGATTGATCATATCGCCAAGATTAGTCCAACCCCGTTGTTATTAATCCATAGCGAACAGGATGAAGTGATTCCGTTTCATCACGCGCTCGATCTTTTTGCCGCAGCCAAAGAGCCCAAGACATTGTGGGTTGTGAAAAATGTCTCGCATATTCATACCTTCACAAAACCTGAGTATCGGAAGAAATTGATCGATTATTTACAGCAGCATCTTGCAAAGTAATATGATGCCGGCCATCTTTATTGTAAGAAGCACGATTTAAATGTCATTTTGGCAGAAGATGTGAAATCTGTCCGGGTGCCGGGTGGGGTATATGAATAAGAAAAATATCATCTTCGTACCGGGTAAAAATCCCAAACCTGATCCAGAGTCCCATAGAAAAATGTTATGGCGTTGCCTGCTGGAAGGGATTCGGCGCAGTGAGCCAGAACTCGTGAAGGATATCGGTGCGCATACGGAATGTTTCAGATTAATTGCGTGGAATTACCTTTACTACCATCAAACCAAGGATATTAGTCATGATTTGCCATGGATCGATGCACTAATTAACAAGCATGGGCCAACGGAGCTGGATATTCTGGATACAAATACCTGGCAGCGAAAATTGGCGACATTGTTTTTCAGTGCCGGTGATATGTTTCCCTTTGTTATCCCATTCCTGCCAAAGGTAATTCGGCAGATAGCGGCAGAAACACGCCGCTATTTCCGTAACATCAATAATATTGCCTGCGAGGTTAGAGAATTACTGAAGCAGGAATTAAGGCCCATGTTATCGGCAAATGAAAAAATCCTGCTGATTGGTCATAGCCTGGGTTCGGTCATTGCCTATGATACCTTATGGGAACTTTCGCGAGAGGAGCAATTGCCAGGAAAAGTCGACTTGTTTCTCACTCTTGGCAGCCCCTTGGGTATGCATTACGTAGAACGCCGGTTGCGGGGCAATCGAGAAGAAGGTAAGCGACGCTATCCAGACAATATCCGTCACTGGGTGAATATGTCATCGGTAGGTGACATCACGGCGCTTGACAGAAAATTCCGGGATGATTTCAGTCACATGCTAGAATACGGGATCATTGAGTCAATCGAGGACCATAGCGAGGCCATTTACAATTTCTTTCGAAATGATCATGGTCTGAATGTCCACCGTTCCTATGGTTATCTGGTGAATCCAGCGGTTGGTTATATTATTGCTGACTGGTGGCGAGAAGACTAAATCATTCCATTCAGATATCGAGAATGATCAGTGCCTGTGGAAGCATGCGAACCTGAACTACCTGCTCAAACTCAGAATCAATGGGTAGTATCTCCATCACAGACGTCGGTATTGTTCCAGGCGCATCTTGAGCAGAACCCCTCGGTTCTTTTTGATCAAATCGTAGCGAATACATGGATGAGTTATGACAAAGCCACATTTTCACTAGACATCGTATAAAATCCCATTCTGCTAAATAGATCTAGGCTACTCGTAAGCTGAACAAGTACTTGTTCGCAGCATGGGATAAAAATTCCTATAAAATATCATGCGGGTGGTTGCAGTGGAGGCGTATTCAGCTGACTTACTA
>JBECKZ010000088.1:0-3860 GCA_040235555.1 Thiohalomonadales bacterium
TTATCCTTCAGTTACTCACTCGCCGTCCAGACGTGGCCGCAAGCCTTGCATTTATAGGCATTGGAATTAAACGGTAAGGGCAGCTGGAAGAAAAACAGGGCCAGGAAGGACACCTTGCGACTGCGATTAAAGTGACCAATCTGTTCTGAACCGCATTTGGGGCAATGTTTGACGTCTTCCTCAGGTTCGCTCAGGGCGTAATTGCCAGCGTCCAGATCTTTCTGGGTCTGTTCTGCACGCTGGACATACGATTGCGGAACCTGTACCCGAACACCGCCGATCGCGTTGGACAAAAACCAGTTTGCTGTTACCAGATGTTCATCGGCAACCAGGGCTGGTATATCTTCCGATTCTAGCCGGGCTCGCAGGATATGCGCATCCGTTGCAGTCGTGAGCCGGGCAATTGTTACCCACGGTTCGATCTCACCGGGCATGGCTTCCATGGCCGGGTCCTCATATGCCGGCGGTCTCATCCTGCGACTTTGAAATTCCGCCTGTAGCACCTGCCTGGCCATCTGTGTCAGGGTATTCCTGTGCCAGAGATCCAGTAGTCCCTCATCACTCAATTGTGCATAGCGGGATTTTAATTCTTGTTCGGTGACTGACATGCGTTTTATCTTTATGATGCGGTGTACGTTCTATCTGTTTCGTTTATCGCGTACAAAGATTATTTTTGAGCCAGTTGGACCAGTTTGTCTTTCTTCCATGTCAAAGAGTTTTGTCGCAGACACCAGCTCGCCCAACTTAGCATAACCGTAATTGCGTGGGTCAAATTCAGAAGATTGCTTTGCGATATTACTACCGACAGGGCCTAGTTGTGCCCAGCCGCTTTCATCAGAGGAGGCTTCAACTGCATTGCGTAGTAAATTAACCAGTTTTGTATCCTGTTTTAATTCATTGGCGGGCTTTTTCGCAATAGCCTCACTTTCATCTGCTTTGGCACGTAAAACTTCTGTATAAATAAATTTGTCACATGCAGAGACAAAAGGCGAAGGTGTCTTTTTTTCACCGAAGCCTAAAACCAGCAATCCTGATTCCCTGATTCTGGATGCCAGCTTGGTGAAGTCACTGTCGCTTGAGACAATGCAGAATCCATCAAAATTATCCGTGTACAACAAATCCATTGCATCAATAATCATCGCACTGTCCGTTGCATTCTTGCCTTTTGTATATGCAAATTGCTGTATGGGTTGTATGGAATGTTCAAGCAGAATATCTTTCCAGCCTTTCAGACTGGGCGTGGTCCAGTCACCATAGATACGTTTGACACTGGCTACCCCGAAATTGGCGATCTCTGAAAGTAAACTGTCAATAATGGTGGGTTGTGCATTGTCTGCATCAATCAGCACGGCTAACCTGGTGGTCTTTTCCATCATTATTGTCTAATAACTTCCAATGAAGGGTATCAGGAATGCTAATTTAAATAATAGAGCAAGCTGGAGCAATTTCACTACAAATTTCTGATAAGCGCTAATGCTCCAGTATTCCGGATTCTCGGATTTGTGCCTTGGCTCAATGACAGTGCCGGATAGAGACCCGGCAGCAGGTAGGGGGGTGGTAAAAAACTGAATAGGCTCACTTTAGAGGCCTTTGGGTTTACTCCAGAATCCCTTTGGGCTTTATTGGTGCTTCCTGCGCGTTACTCCGATCGCGTTACGTACTTTTCAAACTCACTGCGTTCGATTTAGTCGCGCAGGCGCAGGGTCTGGCTTGACGAGAAGACAGGATGATCAGGCTCTCAACTGTTGATTAAGTTCAGGCATGTCCGTCTCGGGGATGTCTTGTTTCACCGTTTCATACAGCGAATTGGCCAGGTGGGTAAAGCTGCCGCTCACGGCAAAGCCCAGGAGTTTGTTCCCGGACAGGTAGGCCATGTGGTGACCCTTGGCATCAGCCTTGACGATATGCCAGTGGCCACTTTGCTGGTGTAGCGGGGGACACACCACCAGTGGCAGACTGGGTGTTTTGACTCGTACCAGGGGCTGGCGCTGCGCAAACGGCAGGCTGTCACCCTTCAGGGTGACAGCAATAGTCTGTGCCTGACGATGGATCGGTTCGATGTAGGCATAACACTGCTGATCAATCTGGGCACAATCGCCCAGGACAAAGATATCCGGGCTAGAGGTCTGCATGGTTTGTGCATTCGCTAAGATGCCACGTTCACAGGCAAGCCCCGCTGACCTGGCCAGACGAGAATTGGGCGCCAGACCGATGGCGGAGATCACCACGTCGGCTTCGATATAGGTGTCGTCGCGTAATGAAATCAGCAGACCGTTTTCATAGCGATTAATTGCGTTAACATCGCGATGCAGCATCATGTGGATGCCGCGCCCGGTCATTTGCTGGCGCAGTGATTCGGCAATCGTGGCAGGTAATAATTGCAATAAGGGCAGATTGGCACGTTCGATCAGCGTGACTTCGTGGCCACCGGTGGTCAGGTCTTCCGCCAGTTCACACCCGACCAGGCCAGCACCGATGATGGCAATGCGCATGCCGGGGCGCTGCAGGTGCTGACGCAGTCGACGGTAGCTTTCCAGATCATTAATGCGCATGACCTCGGATACAGCATCACCGTGACAACGCAATTCAGCTTGGTGGGCGCCGGTGGCAAGGATGAGTTTGTCGTAACAAATCGAACCGCGCGTAGTCAGGATGCGTTTGCGTTTTGCATTGACGGCGATGACCTTGGTGTGGTCGCGCAGGATCACATCCAGCTCGGCGGCCTTGGTGGGCCCGTTGATCTCTACCAGGTCGTCGGGTCCACGTTGCTGGCTGTAGGCCATGGACAACACGGGCTTGGGATAATAATCAGCGGCACCGCCGGTCACCATGATAATAGTGGTATGCGGGTCCTGGTTGCGAATTTCGGCTGCCGCGGTCCAGCCTGCAACACCGGCACCGATAATCACGATTGCGTGTTTTTCATCAGAACGGCGCTTGAGGTGTGTATACAAGTGGGTGATGCTGGCAACTTCGTTTGCTTGCTGCTGAAAATCCTCCATCAGGATCATGTCAACCTTGGACACGCCACACAGCGGACAGGTCCAGTCGTCCGGGATATCCTCGAAGCGGGTGCCCGGTGCCAGCCCACCGTCCGGATCGCCCAGCTCCTCATCATATATAAAGCCGCAGATACGGCAGATATATTTATTGTATTCGCTGCTAGACATTGATTGCCTCCGCTGAGGATACATCCACAACATTCAGGATTTCACCAAAGACTTCGTCCAGCTCTGCGCCGATTGCCGATAACTCGGGATTATCATAGGGTGCAAAGGTTTCGCTGGCGGTACGAAAGGCAATGATGGTGTTGCCGGCCTCGTTTTCGTAAACATGAATGCGTAAGGGGATGTCCATGCCCGCGGGCTTGCAGGCCTGCCAGACACGCACGGCAAAATCCGGCCTGAACACTTCGAGGATTTGATCCGCAGGCACGGTCTTGCCAATCTTGGCGGCATTCGCCTGACCATTGATGTGGGAAACTATCCGCATCTTGTTCAATTCAATCGAGGTAATCAGAGCTTGTACGATATCTTCGGCGGAGTCTGCGCATTCATAGATCAACATTTTTTTCACCTGTGGTTAATTAAGAGTCGTGTAAACCGGTTGCCCGCATAATGTCGTTGTTTCCTGGATGATACGTTCAAAAATCTCATCCGCCTCACGTCCGACATCACTGAGTTCTTCGATACCGTAGCGTGCCATTTCCTGTAACAGGGATCGGTAATTGACGACGGCATGCCCATTGGCGTTTTCAAAAATATACAGGCGTACGGGAATATCGATGCCAGCGGGTGGATGTGTGCGCCAGACGCGTACTGCCAGTTCAGGCCTGAACACTTCCAGGATGCGTACCGCCG
>JBECKZ010000113.1:0-13404 GCA_040235555.1 Thiohalomonadales bacterium
GTTACTGGCCAACATGATTGGCGCGGCGTTTCATCGTCAGCAATTGTCCAATGAACTCTTGCGCCAGGCTCATCACGACATGCTTACCGGTCTGGGTAATCGCGCAATGTTGACCGAACGGCTGCAACATGTGATTGCATCTGCACAGCGCGGTGAACAACTGGTAGCAGTACTGGTGTTGGATATTGATGGCTTTAAACGCATAAATGATCGCATGGGTCATGCAGCAGGAGATCGATTGTTGCAGGAAGTGGCTAGTCGCCTGCAGGATGTCGTACGCCGTAGCGACACCATCGTGCGTCTCGGTGGTGATGAGTTTGTTGTGCTGTTGGAGTCTGTCAAAACCCTGTCAGAAGTAAACCGCATTATTCGCCGGATTATCACCGCATTGAAAATTCGCATGACAATTAATGGGCGTTCCGAGCAGGTCTCCGCCAGTCTCGGAGCAACGGTGTACCCACTCGATGATGTATCCCAAGATACGCTTATTGCTCATGCCGATAATGCGATGTACGTGGCGAAATACAATGGTGGTGATCAATACAGTTTCTTCAACCGGGCATTGAAGGAGAAACAATTCGAAATTGAAAAAACTGAACAGGACATTTGCCGTGGTCTGACGGCGAAGGAATTTGTTCTGTTTTATCAGCCGATCATAGATTCGCGTAATGGTGAGGTGTTGGCCTTTGAGGCCCTGATTCGTTGGCAACATCCCGAACATGGATTACTAAGTCCGGTGGAATTCATCGAAGTTGCAGAACAATCCAATTTGATCATGGATATCGATTCCTGGGCCCTGGAAGAGGCCATCAGGCAGTTGAGCAATTGGCAGGATCAGAGGCTGACCCGCACGATCAGTGTTAATGTGAGTGCTCGTCAATTCGAGTCACCCAGATTCACCGAGCAACTGCGCACGCTGTTAGCAAGTTACCCCAATGTCGATCCCGGTTTTCTCAAACTTGAAATCGTTGAGTCCCTTGCCATTCGCGATCTGGATCATGCCTCGAAGGTCATCGATGAGTGTCGGCAAATGGGCGTGCTTTCAGCACTGGATGATTTTGGCACCGGATACGCTTCCATCGCCTATCTGCGTAAACTTTCGGTGGCAGTGGTAAAGATCGATCGCAGTTTTGTCGACGCCATGCTCGAGGTCAAGAAGGACCTGGCCCTGGTCCAGTCTGTAATTGGTCTGGCAACGATATTTGAACTGGATTGTATTGCCGAAGGCGTGGAAAACCAGGCTCAGCTGCTTGCTCTGGGTGAAATCGGTTGTTATAAGGTGCAGGGCTATTTTCTCGCTCGACCTATGCCTCTGACACAGTTGGAGAACTGGCTGGATTCCTGGCCGCAACAATCTCTTTTGAAAATACCCTCTTTACCTACCGAGCCAAAACAGGCGGCCAACCGGAACTAGGCCATTTCTGCCATCTATCCCGTACTTTCAGTGAAAGATAGGAGGGGCAGTACGTATTCAGATCCCCGGCCAGTTAACAACAGCATTCAATTGATTCAGATCATCGCAATGAATCCTGTTTCGGTTTTATGATGTGTCGAAGTATTCCGAAATTTGGAATGCTTACCGCTCTATGAACCAAACTTCAACGAAGGAGTGTTTGTATGGCTCACGACACCAAGAAAACCGCAAAGTCCGAGATACAAAAAGCCGAGACCGCTCATGTACTGTCCCCGTTCGAAGAAATGGATCGACTGTTTGATTCCTATTTTTCCCGCGGCTGGATGCGCCCATTTCAGTTTCCATCTTTTGCAAAGACCGCTGCCCCGTTTGAGGGTCGGGTACCGAATATCGATCTGGTCGATCGTGACGATGAATTCGTGATTAAGGCGGAACTGCCGGGCGTAGACAAAAAGGACCTCGACATTTCCGTCTCCCAGAATTCTGTAACGATCAAGGGTAGCACTCGTCATGAGGAGAAAGAGGAGAAGGGTGATTACTATCGCTGCGAGATCTCCCGTGGCAGTTACGCGCGTACCTTGGCGCTGCCTGCCGACGTGGATGAGGAGCACAGTAAGGCAACCTTCAAGGACGGTGTGCTTGAGTTGACCCTGCCCAAGCAGAAAAAAACCAGACGGCATAATATCCAGATCGAGTAATACTGTATTCGATTCGGCATTGTTGTATTACGAAAAGGGATGGGCATGGCGATCATCCAGTGGCCGCGCCGTTTGATGTTCCGGCAGCGGCCGGGATACGCCTGATAAAGTATTGCGTCTTAATGGAAATGCACTCAATTGCCGTATAAGTGAGGAAAATGCACGGCAAAAAACAGCGGTGACAATCCAGTTAACATGGGTGCTTGATCACATGCACCGCCCTTTTTGGTTATGAGTTTTTCCGCTTTATTATTGATTCATATCATACAAATTCCTGCAGAGCCGGATTACCGTCAGGTTACCAATTCAAGGAAAACCAAACATAAGGAAGAAAATCATGAACAGAAACTTCACAATAATCTGGGTTGCGTTTTTCACCATGTTTTTTGCAACTGCAACGCTGGCAGCGCCAAAAGGATTGAATCATGATGAAGCCGAAAAGCTGATTAAAGGCAACACAGCGGAAGGCACAAACGCCTTTAAGAAAAAAATGTTCTGGTATTTTGATGAGGATGGCAAGATATTTAAGGCTAACGCGAAAGGCAGAAAAAAAGGCAAAGCCGAATGGAATATCAATAATAGAGGTGAGTTGTGCTACAAGGACAAGAACATGAACTTTGAGAAGTGTGGTCCGATCCTGCCGCTGGGGGATGGCAAATATGAGGTACGGCTACCAAACCCAATGCATTGGGATAAAGTTGTTCCCGGGAATCCACACAATCTCTAACCCTCACGGACGTAATGAGCGAGGAATTTTTCCTCGCTCAAAAAATTGTATTAGTAGACTGGTGAGCTGGCGACCAAGCCAACGGCTTCACCAGAGGGTATCATTCGTAGTTTCTATTTCAAATCCTGACAGAGGAATATTTTCTGATTTAGACTGTCTTACTGCCTAATCCGACAATAAGGGTCATCAGCATGAGCCAGTTATTTACACCGTTAAAAATCGGTGATGTCAGTTTTCGTAATCGCATTTTCGTTTCACCCATGTGTCAATATTCCAGTCACGACGGTATGCCTAACGACTGGCACCTGGTACACCTGGGCAGTCGTGCCGTTGGCGGGGCAGGTCTGGTGATGGTGGAAGCAACGGCAGTGACGCCGGAAGGACGTATCTCTCCAAGTGATTCTGGTATCTGGTCGGATGCACATACTGAGGCCTTCGCACGTATTAGTCAGTTCATTCACGACCACGGTGCAGTAGCGGGTATCCAACTCGCCCATGCCGGGCGCAAGGCCAGTACGGATCTGCCCTGGCGCGGCGGAAAGCCGGTGAACGAGGCTTTAGGTGGCTGGACACCGTTGGCACCAAGCGCGCTGCCGTTCGCCGAAGGCTATCCGATTCCATATGAATTGAGCCAGACAGATATGGACAACCTGGTGGTGGCGTTCGTCAGCGCCGCGCAACGTGTACTGGATGCCGGGTTTCACTGCATTGAAATACACATGGCACACGGTTATCTGTTACACGAATTTCTCTCACCGCTGGCCAATCAGCGTGATGATGACTATGGCGGCTCGCTGGACAATCGCATGCGGCTACCATTGCGAGTGGCGGCAGAAGTACGCGAAATCTGGCCGGCGAACCTGCCATTGTTTGTGCGAATCTCCGCGACCGACTGGGTGGATGGTGGCTGGGACCTGGAGCAGTCGGTAGAACTGTCCCGACATTTAAAAGATATTGGCGTTGATCTGATAGATTGCTCCAGCGGTGGCATGGTACCGAATGCAACGATCCCAGCCGGACCGGGTTTTCAGACCCCATTCGCCGAACGCATACGCCAAGACGTGGGTATTGCTACGGGGGCGGTCGGCTTGATTACGGCAGCAGAACAGGCCGAGCATATTCTGCGTACGGGCCAGGCTGATGTCGTGTTTCTTGCCCGCGAACTCTTGCGTGATCCGTACTGGCCGCTACATGCCGCCAGACAATTACATGCAGATGTCATGTGGCCGGTGCAGTACGAGCGTGCCAAAATTTAATAAAGTTTGGACGGCGTGACTCCCCGTTTAGTAAAATCACCGGCTGATTACCGGAACAAGAGAGTATCGTATGGGTCGCGCCTATCAGAATCGTAAAGTCTCCATGGCCAAAACGGCCGCTGCCAAGACCAAGGTCTATTCCAAGTACGGTCGCGAAATTTATGTCTGCGCCAAGAGTGGGGGGGCCGATCCCAATGGTAACCTGGCCTTGCGTCGCCTGATCGACAAGGCAAAAAAAGACCAGGTCCCGGCCCATGTTATCGACAAGGCCCTGGACAAGGCATCAGGTGCCGGCGGCGAGGATTTTGTGGCGGCCCGCTACGAAGGATTTGGTCCCGGCGGGTGCAACGTGATCGTGGACTGTCTGACCGACAATAACACCCGAACCTTTAATGATGTGCGCGCGTGTTTTACCAAGGTTAAGGCCAAGATCGGTGGCCCCGGTGCCGTGGCCCATTTATTCGATCACCGGGCGGTGTTCGTATTTCCGGGTGAGGATGAGGACAAGATCCTGGAGGCCCTGCTGGAGGCAGATGTCGATGTCAGCGATGTTGAATCCGAGAACGGCATGATTACGGTACTGGTGCCACCCAGTGAATACAACAAGACGAAGACTGCCTTGACCGAGCTATTGGGCGAGATCGAATTCGAGGTCGACGAAATCACTTTCATTCCCCAGACCAGCTGTCCACTCAGCGAAGAGGATGCAACCCAGTTCGAGAAATTCCTGGGTATGTTGAACGATTGTGACGACGTACAGGATGTCTACCACAATGCCGAGATCGAGGAATAGTCACCGGCTATTCATGCTTTAATTCATCATTTGAATAGACTGCTACCAGATACGTTTTATGAACTGGTTTGGCACAGGTGGTAATCTGGATTGTGAACACGGGTGAACGTTTCAGAGATCTTACCAGTTTCGTGAGTGATGCATCAAAGTACAGTCGGAGACAGGTAATTCAGGGCTGTCACGATCAGGCCAAATATAACGAGTAAATGGGGATTTTGTTTACTGCGACGGCGGATTTACCGGATTCATTTTCGCTGTCTGGGTGCGTAGAACGACCCTTTTCTGGCAGCGCGGGTATTGAGGTCATCAACCATGGTATGGGCATGCTCTGTGACTGCCTGCAGGGTACCGAGTTTAACCCCCTCGATTTTTGATCTGCCTTGTCCTATGACATAACGATACCAACTGCCTGCTTCCATCCCTTGTGGGGGATCACATTTTTCCACGCTGACGACTTGATATTTTTCATCAATAATCGAATCTTCTGATTCCATTTCCATCTTTAAGAGACTCCTCATTTAATTTGATCAGGGCAATGCGAGGTACGCGTTTATCCTGCACATGGGTTTAAATGCAGTATCGACACCGGCAAAAAACCAAATGACAATACTGGTTTGGTGTTACTTGCTCACTGCGCAGATTTAGTCTGAGACAATCCAGATGAGACCAATTTCAGTGGTTCTCGAGGCTAACCGTATGAAGGGAAACCCATGAAGGGTGAAACAGATTGAGGTGCGCCATATATATTAATTTAATAAGTATAACAGAGTTTAGCCTCAGACGCCGGAGATTCACTCAAGTCTGGTATTGGCTGGATTACGGGAATATCTGAATGGAAACCACAAGGCGTTACAGTAACATAGGAAAAAGTTGAAACACACTTGAAATGCAATTTTTAACCTATACATACACAAATGTGTCGTGTTTCCGGAAATAAACGGTTACACTTCAAAGCGCTACATTCTAGCCTGGTACTTTTCAGAATTTTCTTCCAAGATAGCTCCTGTTAATTACCTCGAAAGATTTGTAACACGTTCTTTTTAATCAATTTACTGAGGTAATTTTCATGGCAACAGGTACCGTTAAATGGTTTAACGAATCCAAGGGCTTCGGCTTTATTACGCCTTCCGATGGCAGTAAAGACGTTTTTGTGCATTTTTCTGCAATTGCCAGTCAGGGTTTTCGTACTTTGGCGGAAGGTCAGACTGTGACCTATACAGTGGAAAATGGACCGAAGGGCCCACAAGCTGCGAACGTACAGGTCTAACACCTGTATTGCTGTTCAAGACAAACCCCGCATCAGCGGGGTTTGTTTTTTTAACGCAAAAAAGGGAGTTTCCACATGAAGAAACTGTTTATTGGCAGTCTGCCGCCCACCATGACCGAAGAGTCGCTGACGGCTCTATTTTCGCCGTTCGGAAAAGTTCGCTCACTTAAACTCGCGAAGGACCTGTTTTCCGGCAAGTGCAAAGGCTTTGCCTTTCTCGAAATGGAGGGGCACGAGGCCCGTGCCGCCATGGCCGAACTCAATGGCAAGTCAGTTGGTGGGCACTCACTAAAAGTTCGATTTGAGGACGACAAAGGCCGTAATTTTCGGGGACGTCACCGCTAGACATTAAACAATCGTTTAATTTTGCTATACTAATTGGCATCAGAAGCCAATAAATTAAACTATAGTTTAATGTCCAAACAGATACAGAGCCTCATCCAGCAACTCATTGATGCTGCCAAAGCCCAGGGGATTTCCCAGGCGCAGTTGGCGGAGCGGGCTGGTCTGACGGCAGTTGGGCTGAGCAAGGCCAAAACCCGCGGCGACCTCCGCGCCTCCACCCTGGCTGAGTTAGCTAGTCAACTGGATTTGGAACTGACGCTGCTACCACGGCGGACGCCGGCACAGGCAGCAGAGGCTATCAAGGCCGGGACATTTTTCCGCACCACTGGAAAAGCCAAGTAAATGGCTCGCCACCAACATGCCGTCATTTGGACCTGGCTGGCGGGCCTACCCCAGAAAATGGGTGATCTGGTCCTGACCGATGACCGGGCCACCTTCACTTACACCCAGGACTACCTGGGATCCGGTCAGCCCGGGTTTTGTCTATTGGGGGATGGCGCAATCTGGGGCAGCGACACCATCACATATCCCATCAGTGAGCGCATTCCGGTTTTCCCACGCCTGCTCTCGCTAATCCCGGGTAACAATCCGCGTAACCTGCAGCGTCGGCATTATCTGGATCTGCTGCGCGCCCGCCTGGACAGGGAACCACCACCCGGGATCGATACCGAATGGCAATTGCTGCTGATGGGGGGGCATGGCGGAATTGGTCACATTGATGTGTTCGATGGCGACCTGGCAGCAGAGAACTGGTATCACAAGGTGCCGCAGACCGTTGCAGCGGAGACCGGTAATCACCGTTCCGATCTCTGGCGCATGCTCAAGCACGATGTGCTGGATGAGAACGTGGAGTTCGATCCGCAAGTGGTGGAGCAGACTCTGGGACCGACACCCTCCGTGGGTGGGATGATTCCCAAGTTGCTGGTGAGCCTGGACCCGACACAGACCACTGCAGGATTTTATCCGCCGGGTACGGCAGGTAAACGCGATGTGGTGTTGAAGGTGGAACCCCCCGAATATCTCGGCCTGCTCGATCTGGAAGCGCTCTGTCTGGATGTGCATCGTGCGGCGGGGTTTGCAGTGCCCGCGTATCATCGTTTCGACGATGATGATCTGCACTTCCTGGCAGTGGAGCGATTTGATCGTGCAGAAGATAAACCTATCCCCATGGAGTCGCTGTTTTCGGTAATCGCCACCGGCGATCATCGCTTTCGGGAGACTGGCGACATCCTATTAGAAGAACTGGGTGGTGTCCTGGAACGCCTTGGTGAAGTCGTGACACTGGCGCACGATACCAGCGAGCAATTATATCGCCGTATTCTGATGGCACTGCTCACGGGTAACGGCGATATGCACCTGGATAACATCGCGTTGCTGGGTGGGATCAATGATTGCCGGCTGGCACCGGTGTATGACCCGTCGCCGATGCGGGCCTGGCCGCGACATAACCTGATCAGTGCCATTCCGTTTGATCCGACCGCGTATGCAGACCACGGTGTCTTTTTTGTGGCACTGGGAAAACGCTTTGGCCTGTCCGCCAGACAAACACAGGAGTGTGTTGCTGAAGCCCTGGAGGCCACGGCAGCCTATCCGGAACAGGTCATGGCATTAACGCGTGTACCAATAAAACAACGCCAGCAACTGGTCGATATCGTCAACCAGGAACGCCTGTTGTTGCAAGCACATAACAACTAGAATGTCGCGTTCCGAGCCCGCCCTTGCCCAGGGCCTCCATTTTCTTTAGCCAGTGTGCACGATGTTCGGCACTGCCTTCGACCATTCCTGCCAGGCTTTCTCGAACAGGTTTGATATCACAGAATTTGAGAATATTGCGTTCCAGTCTCTTCAGACTGTATGCACCGAAAAACCAGCGATAAACAAAGGCAGGCATACCCATGGTGATAACAATGCGTGTGGACTTGCCTTTGAGCAGGCGTGTCCACTTTTTGTCATTGTCTTCTACCTTCATGGCAAACCCACCTCGAAATACCTGTCCAAGAAATCCTTTTAACACGGCTGGCATACTGCCCATCCACAACGGGAAGATCAGCACAAGGTGACCAGCCCAGCCGATGATCTCCTGGCATTTTTTAATAAAACAAGTGGTTCCTGTTCATAGAATTCCTCATAGCGATGTATAAAGGGAAAATCCAGTTCGGCAATAGCGATGGTCTTGATTTCATGGCCGGCCTGTCTGGCGCCTTCTGCATAGGCCTCTGCCAGTGCATGACCGTGATGGTGCTTCGTCGCATCCGGGTATCCGAGTATGATTACGATGTGGTGCGTCATTGCGAGTAAAATCCAGTTTGCAGGCGGTTGGAAATAAGTATAGTCGTTAATTGTGATAGAAATTTACGGGAATGTAACGATGCACGATGAGGAATGTGTACAGTTCTTGCAAAACGTGTTACCCCGATTGCATTTGCGTTGGGCGGGCTTTCGCAAGGTCCGTTCACAGGTTTGCAAGCGTATTCAGCGTCGTATCAAACAGCTGGCGCTTACCGGGACTGCCGAATATCACAACTACTTGGAACAACATGGTGGTGAATGGCAACAACTGGATAGGCTGTGCCAGATTTCCATCTCGCGTTTTTATCGCGACAAACAGATGTTTGCCTTTCTCGAACAAACGGTGTTACCGGTTTTGGCGCAACGGGTTCTCGCGCGTGGTGATGATTGCCTGCGGGTTTGGAGTGTGGGGGCGGCTTCCGGTGAAGAGCCGTATACGCTCGCTATTATCTGGCGATTACATTTACAACACCGCTTTCCAACGCTGCAGTTACATATTGTTGCGACTGATGCAGACCCGAATATGATCGCACGCGGCGAAGCAGCCTGTTATGGCTACAGCAGTGTCAAAAATCTACCTGAGCAGTGGTGGCGCATAGTCTTCGACCAGCAAGATACCCGATATTGCCTTAAACGCGAGTATCGGGAGGCGGTACAGTTCAGGCAACATGATCTGCGTCAGGTTTTTGCTAGGTTATTCTCAAGCGAATTGAACGATCTGATATTATGCCGAAATCTGGCATTTACTTATTTCGATGAGCCATTGCAACAACAAACCTATTTTCGCCTTTTGCATGTGTTAAGGGCAGGCGGTGCACTGGTGATTGGTATTCATGAGCAACTACCAGTAAATGCGACGGAGATTGGAGTCTGGTCTGACCGTTTGCGGATATTTGAAAAACTAACAGTTACTAAAGGACAAGATGATGACTAAAGCACCTGTGTCAGTTGGCGCTCCCGACCCTGAACTGAAAACCTCGCCAATCCTGGACGAAGAGGATGAGGATTTCGATGTACTTGCACAGGAAGATGAGGATTTACCGGTATGCTACTTCAATAGTGTTGCATTTGCCGATGGCAGTTTTGTCTGTAGTGGTAGCGGTAGCTTGTTGAAGTGTCAAAAAGGATTATGGATACGTGAAGGTGGTTGTGATCCGGATAATCCCTGAATAACAATCAGTATTATAGTCGTTATATTTTTGCGTCATAATAATGGCATTCTGACGGCCATTTTGTGTCAGGTAATAGCCTTTATGGATGGCGGTGCTGCGAAATCCCAGCTTGCGATAGAGTAAATGGGCCGAGCGGTTGTTCTCTCGCACTTCCAGCCATACTTTACGTGCTTGCTGCTTTTTCGCAATGGTTAACAGTTGTAACAGAATATGGCGGCCCAGCCCGCGACGGCGATAGGCAGCGTCAACACACATATTCATGATGTGCGCATGGCCTTTTTCCATTCTGAGAATTCCAAAGCCAATCACTTCAGTGTCTTTTTCCAGAACCCAGCATGATGCATGCTGGCGCAGGATGCGACGAAAGAACCAGTGTGCCCATGGGTATATCTGACTGGCTTCTTCCAGTCGGTAGACAGCAGGTAAATCCCGTGCCTGCATGGGACGTAGATGAGTTGATAACATAATTTTTGTTACTTGTTACATGCCCCTGGTGGATAATCCGGGTAGATGTTAAATCAAGCGTAGATCAGGAACATGAGTGTACATAGCGCAGGTATTTTATGTTACCGCTATCAGGGCCAGGTACTCGAAGTGTTTCTGGCGCATCCGGGTGGGCCGTTCTGGGCCAAGCGTGATCTTGGCGCCTGGTCGATTCCCAAAGGATTGCTTGAAACAGATGAAGATCCACTGACGGCGGCGAAACGGGAATTCAACGAAGAAACCGGTTTTAGTGCTGAAGGGGAATTTGTTGAACTGGGTCAGCTTAAACAACATAGCGGAAAAATCGTGCATGCCTGGGCGGTGCAGATGGATTTCGATGCGAGTCAGCTCACAAGCAACATGTTTTCACTGGAATGGCCGAAAGGCTCGGGTCGTCTGCGTGAATATCCTGAGGTCGACAGGGGCGAATGGTTCCCCCTTGCCAGGGCGCGAGAGAAGATATATCCAGGTCAGGTCGCCTTTTTGGATCGACTGCTGGCGCATCTCGCGTAGCTAACTCTTGTATTATTCAGAAAGTTCGAGTGCCGGTTGCGACTGATGCGCTGTCACGCCAGTAAACAGATTTTGCGACAGTGGCGTGAGAACGCGCTGACAGTAACGTTCGATTTCCTGGTATAGCGGTAGTGGGTCATCGGAGTAACGTCGGGAGAAATGAAAAGGGACCAGGTGTGAGACTGCTGCAGCAGTGGCAATCTCCCCGCAGGCACGTGTGGTCAAATGCCCGTTGCGCGTGGCATGGTCAACTTCCGCTTCCAGAAATGGCGCCTCGCAAAAGAAGGTATGGGCATGATGTGCTAGTCCAAGCAGACGTAGACGATTCTCAGTTGTGTCAGCCAGGTCGGTAGCGTATACCAGTTTCTTGCCGGGAGTAATAATGACCAGGTCTTCTGCGAGATCCGCGACAGCGACATCAACACCATTGGGTAAGGATACCTGTGCCTGCATGTCGTTTGCCTGCAGGTGTTGTTTTAATTCGTTTAACCAGGGACCAGGTGTAAGCTGGCGCGCGCGCAGGCGATCCTTGCGTACGTTGATTTGCTTGTCCGGTATAAAAGCATAAGCCATTACAGTAGTACCGTGATGATCCAGAGTAATGCCTTTTACGCAAAACCCTGGTTCCTTGAGCAGGATATCCTCGTTCACTTCCGTCTCACCCAGTGATGACAGCGATGAATAACCAGCCTGTAATTCAAATTGTTTCAGGTGGTCATCATGCAATTCAGACACGGTAAACCGCGGGCCACGATCGGCAATGCGGTCCCATAAGATCCCTTGCAGAAATCCCTGGACATGTTGCGCCAGTCCGGGTGGGCCATAGAGCCGACAGGCAGGGTATTCGCCCAGTCGGGAACGTACTAGCCAGAGGAATCCGGCAAAATGATCCAGATGGGCGTGGCTGATGAAGATATCACTGAGTTGATGTGCAATGCGTGCGGGCAAGCGACTGGCGTCGCCCAGATCGAATAACAGACTCCGTCGCTGATGACGCAGACGTAAATGCAGCAGGGGATCACCAAACACGCCATTAATCAGACCAATATCGAGGGCACCTACCCGGCCAGTAATACGCGGACCGGTACTTACGTCATGACCGGGAATAACATCGCTTGGTGGCAGATAATCGAAACGCTTAGCTGCGAACGGTGTGGCCGTTTCCAGCATGCCATTTTGATTACGTAAAACATCCCGTATTAGCAGGGAATCTGCCTGACGTACATCACCGGTAACTCTGAGTGACAGATGGTTGTCGCTGAATCGTAAAATCTCACCCATAGCCAGGGTCTGACCTGCACGTAACATGGCAACCTGGCGTCCGATCCAAGCGTGTTGTTCATCACGAGGCGGTGGTGTACCAATGATGTTGAGCCTGGCGAGATCGCAGCGTAGGGTGGTGGCATTGGCAAGATATGTTTCCCATTGTGCAGTGCGTTGCTGGGCACGTGATCCTTTGCCGGGTCGCGCTGTCACGCACTGGGTGTGGATGACATAGACTTCGACAGGCAGGGCCTGCAACTCATCCTGCAGGTGCGGTGGGCGTTGTTCTGCAGTAAGTGCCAGTACTGCATCGATGGCAAGTGCCTCTACCATGCCTTCAAGTAATTCCTTGCCAGCAACGCCGCGTACTACGCCCGGGGCGTCAATCATGACCAGCGCATCGGGTAACACGGGAACCAAAGCACGTAACGCGGAAATCAGTGGCAGGCGAAAGCGTCCCGCATCCAGGGTACATAGTGCAGCATGCTGAGTGACTTGCCAGTGCGAGTGGTCCCATTGCGCCAACGAGACTGCACCTGGTGGGCCGAATGCCGGTGTTCCGGGATCGGCATTGATACACCAACAGGCCTGTTGGTGCTGTGCAAGCGTGAAAGCCAGTTGCCTGGCGAGGGTGGACTTGCCAACACCCATGGGACCAAACAGGAGTATACGGCGTTTGTGTGCCGCAATCGCCGAAACGATCTCCTCCGTGTTCAGCGGTAAGGTGGACAAGATTGCTTGGGTTTGGTGGCTGGACATCGTAATTTATCGTGCGCTGTAGCGGCAGACGTGAATCACTTTACTAATATATATAGAGCAAAATTGGTTGTTTGGCTTGTCGTAGACCGCAGCGGAGGACCACCATGGGTTATCGACAACGTGGTTTATCGATTGTGATCCTATTGATTTGTTATGTGCAGGGAGGGCTGATGGCACAATCTCGCGACAGAATCGCCTTGCCAGCACCGGCAGTCACGGGCGAACAATCACTGGAAAGCTTGTTGCAACATCGTCGCTCGCAGCGTGAATATCCGGATCTTGCCCTGAACCTGGCACAGATCGGGCAGTTGTTGTGGGCGGCGCAAGGGATCACTCATAGTGGCGGTTACCGTACCGCACCTTCTGCCGGGGCCCTGTATCCACTTGAATTATATGTAGTGGCGAATCACGTTATCGGATTGGGC
>JBECKZ010000183.1:0-2503 GCA_040235555.1 Thiohalomonadales bacterium
AGCAATACCACGCAGAAAATCGCCCTGGTTATACGCAATGTTTTCAATGCCAAACAGAAGACTATATTGCTGAATAACGTCGAGCGCGGCGCCTACGTCAGCTATGAAATCAAATTCAACTGACACTATCCTAATGAGACAGCATTAATGCCGGATACCGGATTCACAGCCCCGCGCAATTTACCGCTTGACAAGCCGCTTCGTTGCTTGTGCCTGCTGCTCTTTGTGGGCGTTATCATGCTGCATGGCACTACTTGCCTGGCAGGTTCCTTTTTATTGATCACGAGTGGCGAAGGTGTAATTTATCACCGTTTCCAGGTTGAACTCGAGGAAAAACTGAAAGACATAAATCCTGAAAATATACTGGTCACACAAGATATCGCCACTTTTAACGCCAACCCTGACACCAGACATTTTGATGCAGTAGTAAGCGCCGGTATCGAAGCCAGCAAAGCAATTTCAAAATCCGGAATTCAAAATCAGGTTTTGATGTCCATGCTGCCCGAGGCCAGCTATCAGAGACTTTCCGCATCCGGTTCGCTGGTCTGCGAACCCATACATTGTCGCGTCATTTACCTTGATCAGCCTGTTCTTAGACAGCTGAATCTCATCAAGGCCGCGTTACCTGACGCCAGAACGATAGCTGTTATTGGCAGCGCACATTCAAGCCAGATTCGCGAGCAAATCGTGGCAAGCGCAGCCAAGCTTGGGCTTCATAGCAAAAATATATTTGCCGGCAGTGAGCCCGCGCTACTGAGCGCATTGCAAGATGAGCTGGCCGGCACGGATGTCCTGATAGCAATACCAGACCCGATTATTTATAATCAAGACACAGCCCGGGCCATCCTGTTGTCAACCTTCAACCAGCGGATTCCATTGTTCGCGTATTCGAGTTCGTTCATACGCGCAGGCGCAACGTTTGGAATATACAGCAGCCCTGAAGATATCGCCAGACAAGCAGCGGAAGTCGTATGTTGCATGGATAAAAGTAATTCACACGAGATCTTTCCGAAATATTACACCATTAACGTAAACCAACACACGGCTGAGGCATTGGGCATCTCCATTCGCAATGCAGAGTCACTGAGGCGGGCGTTGTCTGAACATGCCAAAAAGTAAGTCCACGATACGCAACAAACTGCTCCTGGTTGCAATCTTGCCGGCCCTGTGCCTTGCTGTATTGCTGCTATTTTATTTCGTTACTCAACGCGGACATGATGTCGAGCAATCCCTTAAACATGAAGTAAATCTGCTTGCCGAATTCATCGCGAAAAACAGTGAATTCGATATGATAACCGGTAATTTTGATTCGCTTAACAAGTCGCTGGAGCGGATAGCCCAGGACAAATACATCATTTACGTGCGAATACTCGATAAAAATAATCGAGACGTCGCACTCTACGACAAACGCACATTGCAGGACACTAAAATCCCGGATGATTTCCTCTCTGGGAAACATCTGTTTAGTGTCACTCTCCCGATAGTCATCACCTCGATTCCGGTTAACGATTACAATCAGGAAATTAATTCAGACGCAGCGTCTACCCTGCAAAACAAAAACATATTGGGCAGAGTTATAGTTGGCGCGACAGATTTTTATGCAACAGGCATGAAGCGCAAACTTGAAAAGCAGGCGATTATCATTATCGGTATCGCGCTCAGCCTCGCAGTGATATTTGCAATATTTCTTGCACATACAGTAAGCCGACCATTGACATTACTCGCCAGTGGAATCAAAAAAATCAAGGCCGGAAACCTGCACTACCGTATCAATGAACAGTCCAACGGAGAAATCGGGCTGCTTGAAAAAAATATCAATGAAATGGCAGTCAGCCTTGCCAATGCACAGGCGATCGAACGAAGACAGGCCGCCAACCTGTTGCAAACGGAACGCATAAAAGCCCACACCACCCTGGAATCCATCGGCGAAGGCATCATCACCACGAGCGAAAAAGGTATAATCACTTATATTAACCCGGCGGCCGTTCATCTGACCGGCTACAGATACGAAGAAGCCATGGGCAGGCCTCTGACCGAAATTTTTACAACCTATTTCGAATCCACGCAGGAAAAAATTACCTACCCTATCGACTCCTGCCTGAAACATGGACATATAGTACGTCATGATGCGCTTTTAAAGCTTATACGCAAAGATGGCGAAGAATTCATAATTCGCGACACGGCGAATCCCATTCGGGATCATAATTCAACAATCGTTGGCGCCGTGGTTATATTTGATGACTTTTCGACATTGCATAATATGGCCGAAAAGCTGGTGTATCAGGCGGCCCACGACGATCTAACCGAATTATATAATCGTCGCGAATTTGAAAACCAGCTGGATCTGGCGCTAAACGATACAAAGCAATACCAGTCAGACAATTTCGTATTCTTTATCGACCTGGATCAATTTAAGGTTGTTAACGACAGCTGCGGACATATAGCCGGTGACCAGCTACTGCGTCAGGTCTCACAATTGATAAAATCCAAAATCAGGGACCAT
>JBECKZ010000151.1:0-29508 GCA_040235555.1 Thiohalomonadales bacterium
AAACAACTCTACGCCACTTACCAAATTATCAAAATGTATCGCTGGCGCTGGCTTGCAATGTCGCTGGGCTTCACGATTTTGTATTACGTGATGGTGCTGGTGTTCACCATCATTCGTTTCCAGGAGATTCCGAATTACGTGACCTTCGAGAATGTGTTTCATGTCTACCACATGATCCTGACCAATACCCCGTCCCTGTCCGACGCCATTCCCATTCTCTCTAACGAGGCATTTTTCGAGACCGGCTTCAAGGACCCAAATTATTACGGGGTCGCCACATGGAGTTACATGCTGATTCCACCCAAAGTGCTGTTGGTCTTTTTCATGGCCATGTTGCTGACCACCTACCTGTTTCTCAAATCACAAACCAAGCGCGCGTGCATGAGTAAAACCCCGGTAGCACCATCGCCGAAAGTCACGACTACGGCGAGTATCGCCACCATGCTGGTGAGTCTGACCAACGTCAGCCTGAGCTGGGTGGTATGTTGCGCAACACCCAACTGGTCCGTGGCACTGACCATGCTTGGTCTCAGTTCCTCGATCTCATGGTGGTTAAACCCATACGGGATCTACATGACCGTTATTGGCCTGCTGCTGATGATGGCCGCCGTGTTCGTACAAGCTGGCCATTTGGCCCGGCTCAACCCCGCACAGTTCCACTATGCCAGCTGAAGGAGCAAAGACCATGTCGGTAGCCCAAATTCAACAGTTACATAAAGAAGACAACAATAAGAAGACCTGGCCCGTAAAAGGACACATTCGCATGGAGAATGTTCGGGTCGAATTTGGTGTCGAGAAATATGTCGCTGTTGAGGAGACCACACTTGAAATCGCCGCAGGCGAATTTGTCTGTATCCTGGGACCTTCTGGTTGTGGCAAGTCAACCTTGATGAATTGCGTTGCCGGTTTCGTTAAACCCAGTCATGGCGTGGTAACGATAGATGACGAGCCAGTGTCAAAACCGGGCGCCGAATGTGGCATGGTCTTTCAACAACCCTCGCTGTTTCCCTGGAAAACTGTTAAAGACAATGTCGCCTTTGGTCCGTTGATGTCCGGTGAGGGCAAATCAGCCGCCGATAGCACCGCGCGCACGTTGCTGGCAATGGTCGGTTTGAGCGCTTACGAAAAACGTTATCCGGCCACCCTCTCTGGTGGTATGAAGCAACGGGTCGGCATTGCCCGCGCACTCGCCAATTATCCCAGTGTGTTGCTGATGGATGAACCCTTCGGCGCGCTCGATGCCCAGACCCGTTCCATAATGCAAACCAACCTGCTCAAGATATGGAAAGAATTTAAAACCACAGTGGTATTTGTGACCCATGACATCGACGAGGCAATCTTCCTCGCCGACCGGGTACTGGTCATGAGCGCCAGTCCCGGTCGCATCGTTGCCGACATCAAGATTGCACTCGAACGACCTCGTGAACCGGAAATGTGTACCGGTGAGGAATTCATCAGAAAAAAGAAACTCTGTTTCGACCTGATTCAGGAAGAATCCTTGCGTGCCTTTGAAAACCAAAACACTTTATAACGGACTGGTGATTGCAACATGCCTAACTACCTTGGAAAACCGCCGATAAAGTTCCTGGTTATTGTCGCGATTGTGGTCGCGATCGGTACCATATTGGGTATGCGTGAACTACACGCACACCGTTTCCCGGTGGCACTCCGGGGTTTCGCCGTTGACCCCAAACCGATTGGCCAGGTACAACTTGTCGACAAGACTGGGCAATCCCTGGTGGATAGTTACTTCAAAGGCAAGTGGACCTTGGTCTTCTTCGGCTACACCAATTGTCCCGACGTGTGTCCTTCCACCCTGATGCAAATGCAGCAGCTGTATAAGAGCATCAAAAAGCAACCTGATGGCCGCCAGTACCAGTTCCTGTTTATTACGGTTGACCCGCAGCGTGACACGTTGCCGCACCTGAAACAATATGTCGAATACTTTAATAAAGATTTCGACGCCGCAGGCGGTGGAATCAGTAACATCAGACATTTTGAAAAGGTGTTTGGCGCCTTCCACCATTATGCGAAGAAAAGTCCAGACGATAAGCATTATGCCGTTGCACACAGTGCCGAGATTTATATCGTCAGCCCGGATAAACACTATGTTGGGAAATTCCTGCCACCATTTAATGTCAACAAGCTCACGCTCAAACTGAGCAAGTTGAATGCCTTCGTGCAGAAACAGGGAGGCAACGCGTGATCGCCGCCATGGTTAACTTCAGCGTAAACAAGGTATGTCGCACTATCACGCGCTGGTTGGGAATGACGAGCATTCTCTACATCCATCACCCGATGCCTGGTCACGCGGACACCTTGGCGATGGACAAACCGGCCCCTTATGAATCCTGCGGCTACTGTCATGAATACGATGGCAATCCCTCCATGGGCAACTATCCCAAAGTGGCCGGGCAAAAGAAACAGTACATCATCAAGCAATTACTCGATTACCGGAACGGTCGTCGCGATGGGCGCGGTATGATGGGCACCGCTGCTTCACTGCTCTCCGATCAGGACCTGCAGACCGTCGCTGAGTTCTTTGCAAAACAAAAACCCACGCTCGACAATAATATAGCGACGGACAAGACATTCGCGCATGCACGCGAACTCTGGCTCCACGGTGCAAAGGACAGAATGATCGATGCCTGTGTACTCTGCCACGAATCACCCGATGAACCCAAGATTCCCCATCTGCGAGGGCAGCATGCCGAATATCTAGCGGATCAGCTGCGTGCCTTTAAACAAAAGACCCGGACAAACGACGTGGTAAAAATCATGCAGTTTTTTGCCGAACGCCTGAGCAATGAGGAAATCACCGAACTCAGCCAATTTATTGCCACAGGAGCCGGCGAACCATGAACAACTTTTACGCTATTCACATTCGCTGCCGTTTTTTTATCGCTGATCTTGTTATTACAAGTACAGACAGGTTCACCTTTCAGCCAGGGGGTATTCACCATGGATTCTAGTCCCGCCGTCATCAGTATGTCACCGCAACCCTTATATTTGCAGTTAAAGGAGATTCTCCGGGGCTATATCCTGGATGGTACCTATTCACCGCACACCAAGCTGCCATCGGAAAACGAACTCATCAAGCAGTACAAAGTAAGCCGGATCACGGTACGCCAGGCCCTGCGCGATTTACAAAAAGAAGGGCTGATCTTCAGCATCCAGGGCAAAGGCAGTTTTGTCACCAAACCCAAGGCTGTGCAGGACCTGACACGCCTGCAAGGATTCGGAGAGGCGATGTCACGACATGGCCTGGAAACCTACTCCAAGGTGGTTTCCATCAAGCGTGTTCCGGCAGACAAAAATGTGGCGGCAGCACTCAAACTTGAGAAAGGCAAGGAGGTCTTCGAGTTTGTCCGTATACGTTATTTAAATCGTTCACCCGTGTCGCTGGATGTCAGTTACTTCGAACCTGTAATTGGCGAAAGACTACAAAAAGAAGATCTGGTCAGCCGGGATATTTTCGAGATCCTGGAAAACAACTTCGGCCTGGCCCTCGAATCCGCGGATTTGACCATCGAGGCAACTATTGCCGATGAGGAAAAATCCCGGCTACTCAAGATTGAAGCCAATTCACCATTGCTACGCCTGGAGCGCCTGACCTACAGCAAAGGGCATGTCCCGGTGGATTTCGAATACCTCTACTACATCGGTGATTTCTACAGATATCGCCTGCGTGTTGAACGCGAGCGACTTTAAAAGCAGGAGTAATAATACATGACACAACAAGCCAAATACGCAAGCTTTGAAACCGACATTCTGGTGATCGGTGGGGGCACGGCCGGACCCATGGCAGCAATCAAAGCCAAGGAAAAAAATCCGAACCTGGATGTCGTCCTGTTTGAAAAGGCCAACGTCAAACGCAGCGGCGCGATCAGCATGGGCATGGATGGACTCAATAATGCCATCGTGCCGGGCCATGCCACGCCGGAGCAATACGTCAAGGAAATCACCATTGCCAACGACGGCATCGTGAATCAGCGAACCGTCATGGCCTATGCCCAGAACAGTTTCGACATGATCCAGAACCTGGACAACTGGGGTGTGAAGTTCGAGAAAGATGAAACCGGCGATTACAACATGAAGAAGGTCCATCACCTCGGCACTTATGTATTACCCATGCCCGAAGGCCATCATGTGAAAAAGATCCTCTATCGCCAGCTTAAACGCAAGCGCGTCAACATCATCAATCGTTACGTCTCTACCCGCCTGCTGACTGGTGCCAGTGGTGAGATCGCCGGGGTTATAGGAGTCAATTCACGCACCGGTGAAATGGTGGTGATCCGCGCCAAGGCGGTCATTCTCGCCACCGGGGCCGCCGGACGTCTGGGTCTGCCTGCCTCAGGCTATTTGTTTGGTACTTATGAGAATCCGACGAATGCCGGTGACGGTTACAGCATGGCCTATCATGCCGGGGCTGAACTCTCCGGTATCGAGTGCTACCAGATCAATCCCCTGATCAAGGATTACAACGGCCCGGCCTGTGCCTACGTTACCGGTCCCATGGGCGGTTACACTGCTAACTCCAAGGGCGATCGCTTCATCGAATGCGACTACTGGAGTGGCCAGATGATGCTGGAGTTCTATCGTGAACTCGAAAGCGGAAATGGCCCAGTCTTTCTCAAACTGGATCACCTGGCAGAGGAAACCATTTCCGATATCGAACACATCCTGCACTCCAACGAACGTCCCAGTCGCGGCCGCTTCCATGAACGCCGCGGCAATAACTATCGCGAGCGTATGGTGGAGATGCATATCTCCGAGATCGGCCTGTGCAGCGGCCACAGTGCCTCTGGTGTCTGGGTGGATGAACACGCGCGCACCACCGTCCCCGGCTTATATGCCGCCGGCGATCTGGCCTGCGTGCCACACAATTATATGCTGGGTGCCTTTGTCTACGGCAAGCTCGCCGGTGAAGATGCCGCGGATTATTGCCTTGATAACGACCTGCCCGCCGTTGATCAACAACAGATCGATGACGAATACGCGCGGATTATGGCACCAACACAACACAGTGACGGCATCACGCCGTATCAAATGGAATACAAACTGCGGCGGATGGTAAACGATTACCTGCAACCGCCCAAAGTGACCACCAAGATGGAGATCGGCTTGCAGCGATTTGCTGAATTACGTGAGGACATGAAGTACCTCAGTGCCGCCGACCCTCATGATCTGATGCGTGCCATGGAGGTCTACGCCATCCTGGATTGCGCCGAGATGGCGGCGCGCGCCTCTCTCTACCGTACCGAGAGTCGCTGGGGCCTGTATCACTATCGTGTGGATTACCCCGAGACTGACAACGATAAGTGGTTTGCGCACGCACAGCTGAAAAAGGATGAGAACGGCGAGATGGTCTGTTTCAAACGCGACATTGAACCGTACATCGTGGAACTCAACGATACCGAGAAGGATGCCTATAACAAGCTCCGTATCACATCGAATCAAGGCGCCTGAGCCGGGAGGAATCAACATGCCATTTGCCAACTACAAAACCAGCGTACCTGTCATCGTCGATGCCGACAAGTGCATCGCCAATAAGGGTTGTCGTGTCTGCGTCGAAGTCTGCCCACTCGATGTCCTGGTCATCGACGAGGAAAAGGGCACAGCCTACATGAAGTATGACGAGTGTTGGTATTGCACTCCGTGTGAGGCGGACTGCCCAACCAATGCAGTAACTGTCAACATTCCATATTTGTTGCGTTAACGGGGGTAAACATGAAATTGCAGTTCGACGATGTAGTGGATCTGGAAGACATCAGACAACGGCTTTCCGATCCGGAGGCCAGTGTCCGACGCATTGCCGTGATGGATCTGATTGAAACCGCAGACCTTGAAGCCATCCCATTAGTGATCATGGCCCTGCGCGACGATGACGCCGAGGTGCGCGCAGAAGCCGCACGCGTACTGGATGAGTTTGAAGGACCGGAAGTGATCAGTGCCCTGCTTGACGGCTTGCACGATGCGGACCCCAACGTACGCAAAAACGCTGCCGATGCTCTGGCAGAAAATAAAGACCCGGCTTATGCCACACTCCTGATCGCGGCGTTACAAACCGAAAATCCGTTCGTTAAGGCTTCGGTGTTCCGCGGACTACGTGAGACCAAAGCCCCGGCCGCACAACAACCCGCCATGGTGGCCCTGGCTGACACCGATGCCCAGGTACGGCGCGAGGCCATCGGTGTCCTTGCCTATCTGCACGCCGATGACGCCTTATTCAGCCTGATGAATCTGGCCAAGACTGATCCTTCACCGGAAGTCCGGCGTGCCGCCGTGGGCGCCCTGATCTTCAGCAAGAATGACAAAGTCATGGATGCCCTGATCGAAGCCCTCCAAGATGAAAACTGGCAGGTGCGTGAAGAGGCTGTCGTTGCCATTGGAAAATTAAAACTCGTCAGTGGTCTGCAGGCACTGATCGATACCATGCAGGATGAATACTGGCAGGTGCGCCTGAAGGCGGCGAGCAGCCTGGGCAAACTAAAAGACCCCCTGGCCGTACCGGTACTGGGTGAAGCACTCGGCTATCCAGTCAGTAATTTACGCAAGGAAGCCGCCGCTGCCCTGGGTGAGATCGCACACAACTCGGCTGTGCCTTTCCTGGAAGTTGCTTTAAAGGATACCGACCCCGATGTGCGCAAGCTGGCACGCTGGGCTTTAGATCAGATTCATGCATAACAAACAGTCACAACTGAATAGGAGAATAAAGCAATGACATACGTCGTGACCGAAGCCTGCATTCGCTGCAAGTATACAGATTGTGTCGAGGTCTGCCCCGTAGACTGTTTTCACGAAGGTCCAAACTTTCTAGTGATCGATCCGGAAGAATGTATTGACTGCACCCTGTGTGTTCCCGAATGTCCGGTCGGTGCAATTTATGCTGAAGACGATCTACCAGATGACATGCAGGAATATCTGGAACTCAACACCCAGCTCGCCAAAGACTGGCCGCTAATCACCGAGATGAAATCGCCTTTGCCGGAGGCAGAGGACTGGGCCGAGCAAAAACACAAATTACAGTTTCTCGAACGCGAAGCTGGTTAAATTGTTTATTCCAACTCGTCATAACAAGTGCCGCCGATGAAATCGTACCTGTTACTGTTAGTCAGCACAGTCCTGGTCAATAACTTTGTGCTGGTCAAGTTCCTAGGCCTGTGCCCGTTCATGGGTGTCTCCAAGAAACTGGAGACAGCCGTGGGTATGGGTATGGCCACCACCTTTGTCCTGACCTTGTCTGCCGTGTTCAGTCATCTCATCGAGACCTGGATCCTGGTCCCGTTGGATATCCAGTTCCTGCGTACGATCAGTTTTATCCTGGTGATTGCCGTGGTGGTCCAGTTCACCGAGATGTTTATCCGCAAAAGCAGTCCGTTGTTATACAACGTCCTGGGGATCTTCCTGCCGCTGATCACCACCAACTGCGCTGTACTCGGTGTGGCACTGTTAAGTGTGCAACAAAAACAAACCCTGGTTGAGTCCGCGCTCTACGGCTTTGGTGCCTCGCTGGGTTTTTCCCTGTCCATGATCCTGTTTGCCGCTATCCGGGAAAACATCGAGATCGCGGATGTGCCCGTGATCTTCCGCGGGCCATCCATCGCGTTACTCACGGCAGGCCTGATGTCACTGGCCTTCATGGGCTTTACCGGTCTGGCATAAGGAAACTGACATGCTAAGCGCATTACTCGTCTTCACCCTGCTAGGCCTGGCGTTTGGCGCAGTCCTGGGCTTTGCTGCGGTACGTTTCCAGGTTCAGGGCGATCCCATGGTCGACAAGATCGATGCCATCCTGCCACAAACGCAATGCGGTCAATGCGGCTTTCCCGGTTGTCGTCCGTACGCAACGGCGATCGCCAAAGACGAAGCTGACATTAACCGTTGCCCGCCAGGAGGCGAGACTGCGGTTGTCGCGCTGGCCGATTTGTTAGGCAAACCAGCCAAGCCTTTGGCTGCAGAGAATGCCAAGGCCAAAACCTATGTCGTTATTGATGAAGAACGTTGCATTGGCTGCACCAAGTGTATTCAGGCATGTCCGGTCGATGCCATCGTCGGTGCCGCCAAACACATGCATACCGTGATCAAGGAATTGTGCACCGGTTGCGACCTCTGTATTGAACCGTGCCCAGTGGATTGCATTCATACCCGCGAACATATCACTACTACCGAAACCTGGAAGTGGCCGGCACCGACAACGCAGATCGAATACCGGGAGGCGAGTTAAATGTTACCCTGGCATAAGCAGCATCGTTTTCCCGGCGGCGTCCATCCGCCCGGGTACAAATCCATGTCCACAGGGCAGACAATAAAATCCATCCCCCTGCCTGAAACACTCTATCTACCTCTGCGCCAGCATGCCGGGCAATCCGCGCAGGTCATCATTGCAGCTGGTGAACATGTGCGAAAAGGCCAACTCCTGGCAAAACCAGCGGAACCGATCAGCGCCCCGATACATGCACCCACCTCCGGAGTAATTCGCGAGATTGTCCCGCATCCGGTACCCCACCCATCGGGCTTAAGCGCGCCATGTATCGTACTGGATGTGGATGGACAGGATACGTCAGCGAAGATGCACACAGTGCAGACACTTGCTTCTGCATTTAATACACACGAACTGATCCAATGTATTCATGATGCCGGTATTGTCGGCCTGGGTGGTGCGGCCTTTCCCGCCGCGGTCAAAATCAACCCGTCGACCGGCCATCATATTGATACCTTGCTCATCAATGGTGCTGAGTGCGAACCCTACATCACCTGTGACGACATGTTGATGCAGACCGAAGCAGACAGGATCTGGCAGGGCATACATCTGCTGTGTCGCATCCTCAAACCGCGTCAGTGTGTACTTGCCATTGAAGACAATAAGGTACTTGCCATCGCCGCCATGCGTCGGGCACTGCAATTATTCAGGCAGGTCTTTGGCTGCGCCATACATCTGCAGGTGGTACCCACGCTGTATCCCACCGGTGGCGAGAAACAACTGATCAAACGCGTCACCGGTCGCGAGGTACCCAGTGGCAAACTGCCCTTGCATGCCGGTGTCGTCTGCCAGAATGTTGCCACCGCCAAGGCGATTGCCGATGCCATCATCGATGGCACGCCGTTATTGTCACGTCTGATTACTGTTACCGGCGAGGGCATTCGTGCGCCCGGGAATTATCGGGTGTTGCTGGGTACCCCCATCCATCATCTGATTCGTGAATGCGGTGGACTTATCAGCAGCACGGTCAGCCTCACCATGGGTGGCCCGATGATGGGGATGCCCCTTCACTCCACCGACGTGCCAGTAATCAAAGGCATGAATTGCCTGCTGGTAAGAACTATTGAGACCAAACCCAGGCAGGTGATGGCCTGCATCCGCTGCGGTCAGTGCGCCCGCGCCTGTCCCATGTCGCTGCTGCCGCAACAACTCTACCGCTATGCCAGGGCAAACGAATTTGACAAGGCGACACGTTACTCCCTCAAGGATTGTATCGAGTGCGGTTGTTGTGAATACGTGTGTCCCTCGCACATCCCGCTCGTACAGTACTATCGCTTTGCCAAAGCGGAAATACGTAGCCAACACCAGGAAAAGCACAAGGCCGATCTTGCCCGCCAACGTCACGAACGCAAACAACAACGTATCGAGGCCGAACAGGCACGCCGCCAGCAAAAACAGCGACGACCCGCAGTCGAAACGGAAAACAATTCGGTGGAATCATGAAAACACTGTTTGTTCCTGACCATGCAGATTTGACCGTCTCCCGTATCATGCGTCGCGTAATCTACGCCCTGGTACCGGCGATGGTCGTAAGTCTCAACCAGTTCGGCTGGGGCCTGCTATGGAATCTGCTCATCGCAAGCGCTACGGCTGTCGCAGCCGAGGCAGTGGTTCTAAAAATTCGCAATCGATCAGTGTTGATGAATTTATTGGATTTCAGTGCGGTGGTGACGGCAGTGTTACTCGCCTTCGCGTTGCCACCGTATGCACCCTGGTGGCTGGTCTGTCTCGCCAGTTTGATCGCCATTGTGGTGGCCAAGCAAATCTATGGCGGACTCGGGCAGAACCCGTTCAACCCGGCCATGGTCGCTTACGCCATGATGCTGGTATCATTTCCATTGCAGATGTCACGCTGGCCAAAACCCCTGGTGTTGCAACCGCTCAAACTCAACCTGACACAAACCTACCATTACGTCTTTAATATATCTGCGACCCTGCCGCTTGATGCCATCAGTACCGCCTCGCCACTGGAGACCTGGCGCGTGCAGCGTGGTATAGCTACTGATCTTTCTGCACTGTTTCATCAACCACTATTCGGTCATCTTGGTTATGCCGGCGGGGAATGGGTAGCCATCGCCATTGCGCTTGGTGGGTTGTGGTTGTTGTGGCAACGCATTATCACCTGGCACATTCCGTTCAGTACCCTGCTTGCCGTGATAATTAGCGCCAGCCTGTTTTATTGGTTTGATCCGGCCAAACAATTCATGCCGCTTTCCCATCTAGTGCTTGGCGCTACCATGTTGGGAGCATTTTTTATCGCGACGGATCCGGTTACCGCACCGGCATCACCGCGTGCACAACTTATCTATGGCGCCAGCATCGGAACACTCATCGTGCTGATTCGCGTCTGGGGTGGCTTTCCGGATGGTGTCGCATTCTCTGTGTTGATTATGAACATGTTCTCCCCCCTGCTCGACAAATTACTCAAACCACGGGTCTTCGGCACCGGCAAGGCGAGGGTATGATGGCATTCCAAAACCTGATCATCGCCAATGCGCGCAAACTGGGGCTGTTTGTGTTCATAGCCACCGCTTTGGTGTTCAGCATGTTTTTTCTCACCCACAATCAGATCAATGCCAACGAACGTCAGGTTATGATCGATCAGCTCGAGTCGGTACTGGCCTCGGTACACTATGACAATGACCTCCTCGGCACCGCCCTGCAGCTGAATGCGATAGCCGCAACCGGGGTTGCCGACTCGCTTCCTTACTATATTGCAAAACAAACCGGCAAAATTGTCGCGATTGTATTCACCGTAGTAGCACCGGACGGGTACTCGGGACCAATCAAGTTACTCATTGGCATAAAACCCGACGGCGAGATCCTGGCGGTGCGGGTCATTGCGCATCAGGAAACGCCCGGACTTGGTGACGGTATCGATATCAAAAAGTCGACATGGATTACCCAGTTCAATCAGCAGTCGCTGCAACAGACTTCTCGCTCCAACTGGAAAGTTAAAAAGGACGGTGGCACCTTTGATCAAATGACCGGCGCCACGATTACTCCCCGCGCCGTGGTCAAGGCTATCAAGACCCTGTTGATTTACTATGGTGAGCACAAATCCCGCCTCCTCGGGCAATACAATAAACAAAAGGAATCACAACATGCAGCCTTATAAGAAGATCCTGCGCGATGGTTTGTGGACCAATAACCAGGCACTAGTCGCCATCCTTGGATTGTGTCCACTGCTGGCGGTATCAAGTAGTGTGGTCAATGCACTGGGTATGGGGCTGGCAACAACCCTTACCTTGATGCTGACCAATGCAGCTATCTCGATGCTGCGACGCTGGATCCCGCACGAGATCCGGATCCCCGTGTTTGTATTGATCATTGCCAGTGTGGTCACCGTGGTACAACTGCTCATGCAGGCCTGGGTCTACAGTCTGTACCAGGTGTTAGGGATATTCGTGCCCTTGATCGTGACCAACTGTACCGTGATCGCCCGTGCCGAGGCCTTTGCTTACAAGAACAAACTATTGCCCTCGATCGTTGATGGCTTGGCCATTGGCATGGGTTCCACTCTGGTACTTATTACCCTGGGCGCATTGCGTGAGATGGCAGGATACGGCACATTGCTGCGACAGGCTGAGCTGATGTTTGGCACGCACGCAACCGGATGGGTTGTGCATGTCGGTCATCTCCATAGTGGCTTTTTGCTCGCGGTGATGCCCGCTGGCGCCTTCTTTGGACTGAGTTTACTGATTGCGATCAAGAACAGTATAGACAGGTTAGCTCAAACGCGCATGACAACAAAAACCAACATGGCTATCACCACCATCGAGCAGACTTGACTCGCCACCCCATTTATCAAGTAATGATTTCACGAGATACTTATATCGTAAGACGTTTACAGTGATCTAGCTAATACAACAATTTTAACCAGCCAAAAACTTTTCAGGATTCCATTCTTCTGCCATGATTATGCCAATAACATGACAAGGGTGGGATGGAATCCAGATGGAATTAAAAATCAGGTACCTGTCACTGCTAATCCCCGCTTCCTTTACGCAGTCCCTGCAGGCAGCAGAACTCGCCGGTCGCATGTGGTTTGAAAATAGTAAACAACCGGCCATTCACCTTAACATTGCAGTTCAGTGCCCAGACGGTGCGCGCCACGCAAAAAAGACAGATACCTACGGTTTCTATCGCATTCCAGATATCTCCCCCAAACAAAAATGTTACATCTTTATCGATGACGGTAAACGCTTCGCCGATCCCATGCTGTTTTATAGTGGGCAAGGACGCGATACTATCAATTTCGGAATAATACAAAACGGTAAAAATATTTTCATTCGCCGATATTAGTTGGAGAAACTAAATCATGGCTGAGCCCGAAAAACCTAGTTCCATCTCACCTACTGCCGAGGAATCTAAGAAACCCAAGAAGGATATCTGGGACAAGGCAGAAATACTCTCACGTCCGATTCAAGCCACTGTCACCGCCCTGGCGATAGCAGCGATCGGCTATTTTGGGCAACAAACCCTGACTACTCTGAATAGCCAGGAACAAAACGCACGCTTGTATACCGAGTTACTCAGCAAGCGTGAGCAAGCTGAAAGTGATCTGCGAAAGGATATGTTTAACACCATACTGGGTAGCTTCTTTGATAAAAATAAATCAGAGGAATACAGTCTCTCCAAACGCATCCTGAAACTGGAAATGCTGGCACTGAATTTCGGTGATTCCCTCAGTCTTGGACCTATGTTCAATGAACTATCCCGAGATATCGAAACTAAATTCAGATCAAACAAAAAAGATACTAACTGGCGGCTTACTGCAGCGCCCTATCAAAAGCGCTTACGATCATTAGCCCGGCGTGTGGCGAGTCAGCAAATTGCTGCCCTGTCCCAGCGTGGTATAAACATCACTGTCGACATCCCTATTTCCAAACTGGAAATCACCAAACTCGATCCTGAAGACTGGCTCTATAACTGGCCGGCCGACCTGGATCCCAATGAGTTACCGGGTGATATAGATAAAATCAATATTTTTACTCTCGAGGATAAAACCTACCGGGTATCCATGCATTTTCGCCACATGGACAAACAGGACAAGACCCTGGAAGCAGGACTAAGCATCGATTCGATTAACACTCTCGATCCGGCTTCATCACATACAGAAATGAATTTCACCCTCAATTATTTCAACTTCCCACTTATCGACAATACCAGCCTGCCGGATAATCAGCGCATTGCTCTTGTCCTGGAGAATTTTGGTCAGACCAAAATTACTGTAAGAGCCATTCTATTCCCGGGAGTGTATGCGAGCCAACATGATAAACCGTTTTTAAATGAAGCCATACAACAACTGGACAAACAACAAAACAAGGAATCACAGAAATAAAACTTGAGCGGTGATTTTAAATAAATCCCGAACTGAATGAGGCTGACAACTATGATAAAACGACTTTATATTATTACTCTACTCCTCAGTATCGCTTTCAACTGTGGTGCCGATGAGTACGGCTTACAAACCGGGGTCTGGATTGGTTCAATAAAACTGCCAGGGAAAGACAAGGTCGCCACGCGTGTCCAGGTCAGAAAGATAAACAATAATGACGCAGGACAAAAAACCAGAGTGACCATGTACGTGGATGAGACGCCACTGGATTTTATTGACTTGAAAATACGCAAACAAACCTTACAATTTAATATTGATACCGGCACAGTTAAACAGTGCTCAATGACCCGAGAGGACAATGGCGCTTATGCGGGTTTCTGTTCTGCAAATGATGATCAGGAACAGATTGAATTATCCATGACCCCACCCAAAGTGGCGGATGAGAGCAGTGATAAGCCGACCGATACAGAACCCAATCCTTAATTAAACCACTGCTGTGAATTCGAAGCGCGACTCGCTTATTATCGAGCCGCGCCTTGTACTTGACAGATTATTGAGTTAATGACGATCTCATCTTACAGATCATGATAGCCAACCTCGCCGTGCAGGGTGTAATCCAGCCCTTCGGTTTCTTCTTCGCTGCTAACCCGTACTCCGACCAGCATATCAACCACTTTTAGAATGATAAAGGTCAACACCGCAGCCCAGACGATGTGCACTATGATCCCGGTCAACTGTACACCGAGCTGATGCATGATGGCTGCGCCAACGGTCTGTCCCGGTTGTGGCGTACCGTTACCACCAAGGACATATGCAAAGATGCCAACCAGGAAGGTCCCCAACATGCCGCCGACACCATGCACGGGAAACACATCGAGTGAATCGTCGATGTTGAGTATCCGCTTGATAAACTGGGTCGAGAAATAACAGACGAAACCGGCAGTCAAACCAATAATCATGGCCCCAGCGGGTCCGACGCTGCCGGATGCCGGTGTGATCGTACCCAGTCCGGCCACCATGCCGGTAACGATACCGAGCACGCTGGGTTTGCCATAACGAAACCATTCAATCCCCATCCACGCCATGGCGCCAGCGGCGGCGCTCACGTGCGTTGCCAGCATGGCCATTCCGGCGGCAGACCCCGCAGCCGTTGCCGAACCGGCATTAAAACCAAACCAGCCAACCCACAACATACCCGCACCGGTTACCGTCATTGTCAGGTTATGTGGCGGCATGGCAACCGTGGGAAATCCCTTACGCTTACCCAGATACAGGGCAGTTACCAAGGCTGCGACACCGGCATTGATGTGCACAACCGTACCACCGGCAAAATCAATCAGGCCTTTTTGCATTAGCCAGCCGCCACCCCACACCCAATAACAACTGGGTAAATACACCACGATCAGCCACAGGCCGCTGAACAGCATCATGGCGGAAAATTTCATACGCTCAGCGAAACCACCGACGATCAGGGCTGGTGTGATGATGGCAAAGGTCATCTGAAACATGATCCAGACTGTCTCCGGAATACTGCCGTGAAGAGACGCACCACTCACCCCCGACAGAAATACCTTATCCAGGTTACCCAACCATTTACCGGCAAGGGGTGCGCTGGCATTCAGGGCCACGCTGTAACCGAAGATCACCCAAATCAGAGAGGCCATGCAGGTGATAGCAAAGCATTGCATCAATATCGACAGAACATTGCGCGAACGGACTAACCCTGCATAAAACAAAGAGAGCCCTGGAATGGTCATGAACAAAACCAATGCAGTTGAAGTGAGCATCCAGGCCGTGTCACCCGGATTAGGTTCAGCGGCCAGTGCAGAGCTGCTCAGGGATAATAAAGCGGTAAGCCAAACAAGGCGGGGTAATGAAATCTTCATGAAGGGTTCTCCCAAATTCTATTTTTCTAGGCGGGTATTTTATGGTGCATAAAATACTAAAAAACGCGCCCCATTGATAATTTAGCGCGCAATTAGTGCAATAAACGCACCAATATAGGTCGCTAACGATTTATCAGGAACTTAGCGTAATTATTTTGGACAGCTACTGGACTATAAGCACTTTATTGGTGCATTTATGAGAATTAGGTGAAATTTACTCCATTATTTGCACCGCTATAGTGCATTTGTTTTTACCTGTTGCCACAATGCGTCCAGATCCTCGGCGCTGAGCTGATCCAGTTGTTGTTGTTGCGCCTGACATTGGATTTCAAGTTGACGGAATCGACTTTCGAATTTCTGGTTGGCGCGGCGCAAGGCTGTCTCTGGATCACAACCTGCGTGGCGAGCCAGATTGACACAGGTAAATAGTAAATCACCAATCTCATCCTCGCGCCGGTCCGGGTCAGTCCAGGCCTGTTGCAACTCGGCGAGTTCCTCGTGCACCTTATCTATCACCCCGGTGTGATCCGGCCAGTCGAACCCCACCTGGGCTGCACGTTTTTGTAGCTTGTTAGCCAACGACATCGCTGGCAAGGTACGGGCAATGCCATCGAGTATGCTCAACTGGGTTTGACTGGTTTTCGCTGCTCGCTCTTCCTGTTTTAATGTTTCCCAATGACGGGTCTGCTCCGCTGCATCTGCAATCTTCTGATCTGCAAAAACATGGGGATGACGACGTACTAATTTTTCCGCAATTGCGGCAGCTACCTGTTCGAAATCAAATCTGCCCTCTTCTTTGGCAAGCTGGGCATAAAACACAACCTGAAACAACAGGTCGCCCAGCTCATCCCGCAGTTCTGCATAATCCTCACGTTCGATGGCATCGGCCACCTCATAGGCCTCTTCCAGGGTATGCGGCACGATGGTTTTGTAGGTCTGGGCCTGATCCCAGGGACAACCGGAGTCCGGATCGCGCAGGCGTTGCATGATGGTGAGTAATCGATCGATGCTGTGCATAGCTCTCTCCTCGCACACGATTCAGTGCCAACTAAATGTATAAAAAGTTACGCAACAAGATTTACGGTCCGGTTTGATGCAGGACTGTGAAGCCCAGGTGACTCAGGCAATTCGACAGTCGACTGCGTTGCGCCGGCAACAGGATTCGATGATAGGGAAACTCGCGTCGCACCGAATAATTCTTTCGAAGATTATCAAACCAGGTACCACGCTCTGCGGCTTGCATCCCAGGCAATTGACGCATGTCACCATTATCCTTTGTGATGTCATAGGCCATCCTGACCAGATTACATAGCAGAGACATATCATCCAGGGCTAAATCCGGTTCAATGACAAAAGAATAAGGCGGCAAGGCATCAGCCAGTGACCACTGCGGCTCGATCTGCAGAAACTGACACGCTGCATGGTAGATCATTTCCAGACCCCGGTGCTTACCTTCTGCGCTGTAACCGGCAATATGCGGAGTGGCTAGGAGGGTCTGTTGTAACAATTCCAGATCAATATTTGGTTCCTGTTGCCAGACATCCAGAATTAAATGCAGCGGTTTACCTGAAGCCTTGACCTGCTTTAACGCAGCTTCATCGACAGCCGCGCCACGCGAAGTGTTGATAAACAAGGCGTCATCTTTCAGGCCGGCAAAAAAGTTCGCATTGAACATGAGATGGGTGGGATAGTCACCGGTTTTTGTCAAAGGCACGTGTGCTGTAACAATGTCTGCAGTTAGTATCTGATCCCAGCTCACGTAGTCGCGATCGCGATATTGATGTTCACGAGGTGGATCATAAACCAGTATTTCACAACCCAAAGCCGCGAGCCGGGTCGCAACACGCGATCCGACATTACCACACCCGACTATGCCGACTCTTAAGCCGTTGGGATCGATTTGTTGCGCTTGCGTGAAATGCAGAACTGCAGCAACGACATACTCTGCTGCGGAAATCGCATTGCAACCTGGTGCATTGCTGAATGCGATACCCCGTTGCTGGAGATACGCCAGGTCGACATGGTCTGTTCCAATTGTTGCGGAACCCACAAAGCGGACTGCGCTGTTTTCCAGCAATTGCTGATTGACCCGGGTTACTGATCGCACCAAAAGCAGCTGCGCATCACCCAACTGTTCCGTGCTCAGATGGCGCCCATCCACCAGTTGTATTTCACCGATATGGGCAAAAGCCTTGTCGACCTGGGGGATGTTGCGGTCCGCGATGATTTTCATTGTCATTGTCTTGGCAGTTCATCCATACGAAAACGCAGACTATACCGCCAATTCGGTAACCGTGACAAAAACCACTGCCGTGATCACATAAAAGAGAATTAATGTGCTAAGGAAGGATCAGGTCCGATACCTGCCATTGCCGGCAGGTGACAAGCTGATTAGATTAGTATGGCCGATAACTCCGAGGCAGGATGGATTCCAAAGCCTCACTGAACAAATTACCGGCCTGCTGGAAAACCTCATCCATGATAGACGGATCAAGTTTGGTGGTCTGCCAGGCATAAGGATTAATCGGATCGATCTGTGATTCCACTTCTATCCCCTGCTCGGCAATCATGGTCATCCCGTTGGCAATGTGCACCAGACACACATCCATAATGGCGTCATCAGCCTGATCGGGGCGATGGTGATGCAGCACTGCCTGGGCCAGGGTCTTGGGCATTTGCCACACCTTGAGCAGCTCGCCACCGACATCGGCATGATCAAAACCGAAGATTTCACGTTCAATGTCCTGATCTGGACGTTCTTCGGTGCGCATGCGAACCACGACCTCGCGCATTTCATTCGGCATGCGATGACTCAGGATCAGTTTACCGATGTCATGCAATAAACCGGCGACAAACAGCCGTTCGCTATGCAACACGTGACAACGATCCGCTAGCAACTGAGCCACAACCCCACAGTAAACACTGTGACGCCAGAATTTGACCATGTTCAGCACATCATTGGGGATTTTGGAAAATGCCTCGACGGCCGAGGCAGCCAGCACCAGGCCTCGCAGTTCACGCAAGCCAATCACCGTTACTGCCCGTGATACTGTCTCAATCCGGGAAGGAAAACCATAAAACGCGCTGTTGACGATTTTGAGCAGGCGGGCGGTTAGGCCAGTATCCTGACCGATGACCTTACCGATATCCCTCGCATTGATGCGCGGGTCCTCCAGCATCTCATTGACGCGAATACATACCTCAGGCAAGGACACCAGGCGTACAACGCCAGAGACCAGGTCATAAGGAGTAGTTTTCACGCTTTTTGTTGCTGGCTGCATTTTGTCACCAAAATCTGAATTTAATCACCTGGAGAGTTGTTTGGCCCGGGAGCCATCCCTTTTAACGACAATCCGGCAGGCCGGCTTTAATTAAAATATTAAGGTGGGCCGAGCCCTCAGGCCGAGTAGGTTTAAACCTGCCCGTGCTGGAAAATTGTTCAGGATGCCCACTATATGAAACTTGTTTAGCGAAAATTCTCGATTAATCAGTTCCATTACTGTCAATCAGCCGCTGTAGCCCCACACTGGCAGCATTTGCCACCTCCGGCTGGGGATCATGGCTAAGCTTCCGCAAAGTAGGTCTATTGGAGTTGAGATTACGCGCCACTTCAAGGCGGACGTCGGTGCTGGGATCCTGCGCCAATATGGCCAGGATCTCTGGCGGTACATACTCAAATCGGGCCACGACACTGCGGACTCGGGTATCCGGATCATGAGCTAGCTTTCGAAACACCCCGAGTTTCGTGCTTAGATTTGTGGCCACGGCAATGCGGACATGGACATTGGCATCCTGCGCCAGTCTGTCCAACAAGGCGGATGGAACTCGCCGGTTTTTGGCCAATGCCTCCCGCACCGTCCAGTCCGGATCCCGGCTTAACTGCCAACTCTGCTCCGCGCTGATTGCGGGACTGCTTGCATGTCGGTGCCGGGTATCACTGTTTTCCTGGGCAAATCCCACACCGGAGATAGTCAGGAACACGACAAGGACAAACCAAAATTTGGACATCGACGACATCATAATCCTCAAGAGATCTTGCTATTGACCGTCATTATCATCAGATATTTAACTCTGGGCTATGCTTTCGCAACTAATAATTAAGTATGATTACGTAATGTCAACAGAATCTGAAAAACCCCGTATCCTTGCAGTTGATGACTCACGTGTTATGCGTGTTGCCATCAAAAAGATCCTTGGTCAGGACTATGATGTCATCGAGGCCGAGCACGGCGAAGATGCCTGGACACTGTTAATCAATGACGACACCATCCAGGTGGTCTTTACAGATTTGTCCATGCCCTACCTGGACGGCTATGGCCTGCTCAATCGCATGCGGACTTCGGATGATACGCGGCTGCAGGATATGCCAGTTATTATCATCACCGGCAAGGAAGACGACGACCAGGCCAAACAACAGGCGCTCGACCGCGGTGCCAGTGACTTTATCAGTAAACCATTCGAGTCAATACAATTGCAGGCGCGGGCCAAGGCCCATGTCAACTTCAAGCAGACCAGTAACAAGCTGACCAATGTCGAAGCCAAACTCGAACGCCAGGCTGCGGTAGATGAGATAACCGGTCTGGGTGGCCAACGCTATTTCTGCAAGGCCGCGGATGACTCTATCGCCTATATCAAACGCCACGGTGGCCAGTACATACTGGTGCGCATGGATCTGGATAACTTCAACCAGATCTTTATCAAAAATGGAAAACAGGTCGCCGACTCCCTGCTGAAAAACATTGGCCAGCATCTAGCGCAACAGGTCCGCCAGGACGATATGCTTGCACGGGTGGGACTTGCCAAGTTCGCCATGTTCCTGCGCGATACCCCGATGGGTACCGCAGAGCAATGTGCCGAGCGGCTACGCAAGACGATTGGCGGGATGAAATTCAAGCTCAGTAACAAGGAAGTATTACATATCACTGTCAGTATTGGTTTGTATGAGCCAGATCTGGATGGCGGCACCGACATCAAGACCCAGATTGAAACCACCGAACAGTATCTAACGCAGGCAATAAACCAGGGAGGCAATTGCTGGGTATCTCACAGTGATTCCCCAGTGATCACCGCCGAGCACGTCAACCTGGAAACTGCACTGGCCCACATCAGGCAAGGAAAACCCGAAACACTGGCAAAACAGGGTAACGCCCTGCTTACCCGTATGTTACCTGTGCTAGACCTGATTGGAGGTCAAGTTGGTGGCGAGATCAAATCCCTGATCGATAAAATCAAGCAGCATACCAGTAACTAGCTACTGAGCCATAAGCGCAGGCGTAATCCCCATTCCGAGGTATAGCCGCGTTCAACGAAACGGATCTTGTTATGCTCATCCACGACAAAACTTACTGGCACACCGGTTACACCAAAGCGCCCTGCAAGTCCACCATCAGGATCATTGATCACCGGGAAATCCAAACCTTGCTTTTGTAAAAACTGTCTGACGGCCTCGCCGTCACCTGAATTCATGGCAACACTGATCACATGATAATCCTGACTGATCGCCTGAATGCTGTCTTGCTCCAGGTGGCAAATGGGACACCAGCTCGCCCAAAAGTGGACCAACATAGGGCCCTTGCGAGGGGTCGCACTATCAAAAAGTTTATCGCTGAGTGTGGTCGCCTGTATCGAGGGCAGCGCCCCGGAGGCCAGATGCCACTGCATGTAGGTTCGTACGGCGAAATAGAGCAGAATGAAAAACCCAATTTCAAGTGCGATTTTGACAGTTCGATGTTTCAACAGCTTGCGCATAGGAACTATGATTGTTCAGCCCTGACTAAAGTTCAATAATTCACAACCGAATAGCATATTGTAATCCAAGGAATTAAGGGAGACTCGCAGGTCATGACAAAGCGGAAAGCCTTTGCCACCCATCTCGGAATTAGTTTAGTCATTTTTCTGATCATACTTTTCTTTATTGTTTTCGAATGGTATCCACCACCGTTTTTCAGTAGTGATGGTGGCTGGCAGGGCATCCGTATCATTGTCGGTGTCGATCTGGTGCTGGGCCCCTTACTCACCCTGATCGTATTTAAACCAGGCAAACCCGGACTCAAATTTGACATGACGGTTATCGGTATCATCCAGGCCAGTGCACTGACCTGGGGGATCTGGACAATCCACCACGAGCGGCCCATTGCAGCGGTGTTCGTGGAAAATTATTTTGTCCCGGTTACCTACTACCAGATCGAAAACACTGGTATGACACGTGACATGTTACGCGGCTTCGGGGACAAGGCACCGTACTGGATATATTGCGAATTGCCGACGGATGACAATGCATTGCAAAAAGTTCGTCTGGAGGCATTACGCACGGGACGCACGCTATTCAAGTTTACCGAGTATTACAAACCAATGGATGCAAAAGCACTGCAAATCATTAAAGCACGTTCATTGAAAATGTCTGAATGGGTGAGTGACAAGCCCGCTGAGAAACAACGCTATCAGATGTTTTTGCAGCGTCATCACAATGGTGAGAACCTGCTGTTCCTGCCCTGGCATGCACGGGAAAATTACGAAATCATCGCGATGAACGAGTATAACGGCCGCTATGTAGGTACCCTGGATATCGCACCGCCCAAACCCATGCAGGAAAGCATACCGGGTATGCCTTCAAAAAAGGCGAAGCCTGCGAAAAAAGCGTCTAAGGATTAATCCGGTTTCGCGAACACCAGACAGGCGTTGGTGCCACCGAAACCAAAGCTGTTCGACATGACACAATTGAGACCGGCATTATCGATGCGCTGGCGTACGATCGGGAAACCTTCAGCAGCCGGGTCGAGCTGCTCAATGTTCACAGACGTACAAACAAAGTTTTCCTGCAACATCAGCAGTGAATAAATCGCTTCATTCACGCCAGCTGCACCTAATGCATGGCCGGTTAGTGACTTGGTCGAGCTGATTGGGGGAATTGCCTCGCCGAAGACTTCCTTAATCGCTTCCAGCTCTTTCAAATCACCTACCGGCGTACTGGTGCCATGGGCATTAATATAGTCAATTTTATGTTCGGTAGTCGCCATGGCCTGTTGCATGCAACGCATCGCACCTTCACCTGACGGTTGCACCATGTCATAACCGTCTGACGTCGCGCCATAACCGACAAGCTCTGCATAGATTTTTGCACCACGCGCCCGTGCATGTTCCAGTTCCTCCAGAACTAACACACCGGCACCGCCAGAGATCACAAAGCCATCCCGATCAACATCAAACGCACGTGAAGCTTTATCAGGGGTATCATTATATTTGGATGACATCGCACCCATGGCATCAAACAGGACTGACAACGTCCAGTGCACTTCCTCACCACCACCGGCAAAGACGATGTCTTGCTTGCCAAACTGGATCAACTCAGCACCGTTACCAACACAATGTGCGCTGGTGGAGCAGGCGGAGGTAATGGAATAATTCACACCCTTGATCTTGAACGGTGTAGCCAGACAGGCGGAGTTGGTACTGGACATGCCGCGAGTCACCATATAGGGCCCGATACGTTTCACACCCTTGCTGCGCAGAATATCTGCGGCATCAACAATATTCTGTGTTGAGGGTCCACCAGAGCCCATCACCAGACCGGTACGCGGGTTCGAGATATCAGTCTCCTCAAGCCCGGCATCAGAAATGGCCTGCTGCATGGCGAGATAATTAAATGCCGCACCATCGCCCATGAAGCGTTTGAGTTTGCGATCGATGAGTTCCGCCAGATCCAGACGGATGGGACCATGGACGCGGGAACGGAAGCCGAGGTCGGCATATTCCTGACTGAATTCGATGCCGGATTTACCCTCGCGTAAAGACGCGACGACTTCATCGCGATTGTTTCCAATACTGGATACAATGCCCAGGCCTGTAACGACAACTCGACGCATAATTATTCTTGTATTTCCTGCGAGGTGAATAAACCTACCCGCAGATCATTCGCAGTATAAATATCCTTGCCATCGACCTCGACACGGCCATCGGCGATCCCCATAAACAATTTACGCATAATGACACGTTTGAGATTGATGTGGTAAGCCACTTTTTTGTTTTCCGGTACGACCTGACCCGTAAACTTGACCTCGCCGGCGCCCAGCGCACGGCCATGGCCCGGACCGCCCATCCAGCCGAGGAAAAAACCAATCAACTGCCATAATGCGTCCAAGCCCAGACAACCTGGCATCACCGGATCACCCTTGAAATGGCAGTCAAAAAACCAGAGATCCGGCTTGATATCCAGTTCTGCAATAATTTCCCCTTTGCCATATTGTCCACCGCTATCACTGATATGGACGATGCGGTCAAACATCAACATTGGCGGTAGTGGTAGCTGGGCATTGCCCGGCCCAAATAACTCCCCGCGACCACATTGCAACAGCTCTTCGTAGCTGAATTGATTTTTGCGCCTGGAAATATCGAATTGACTGGTCGGTGTGGACATAAAGAATCGCTTTTTGGCTGATGAGAAAAGACGGACTGAATGCTAAATATTGGCTGTGTTGCTGTTGCTCATGGTTGGGTATTTTACCTATCCCCACTGGCTAAAAAAAGAAAAGCCGGCAAAAATTGTTATTCGGGACGATGGAAACCCCGGTCCGCCGCCCGGACAAAATCGCATAACTGCGTGACCAGGGGATGTTGCAGCGCCAGCAATTCTGCGAGGTTCGCCTCCAGAGCTTGTCCGCGGCGAAATAATAACCGATATGCCTGTTTCAATGCCCGAATATCCTCCAGCTTAAATTCGGCCCGTTTTAGCCCCACCAGGTTCAGGCCCCGCACCGAGGCCGGATTGCCGTCTGTAATCATGAATGGGAGGACATCCTGGGTAATCTTGCTGTTGCCACCGAGCATGGCGTAACTGCCGACATGTGTGAACTGGTGGATCATCACCCCGCCGGAGACAAAAACACGATCCCCAAGTGTCACGTGACCTGCGAGAGCAGCGGCATTGGCAAACACATTGTGATTCCCCACCACACAATCGTGACCCAAATGAGACCCCGTCATCAGGTAATTGCTATCACCCACTATCGTAGCCTGGCCTTTTAGATAGGCGCGATTCACAGTCACCGCCTCGCGAAAGACATTCTCATTCCCAATCTCGGTAAGCGTCGGCACGGACTCATCGGTAAATTTGATGTGTTGTGGCGCGCCCCCAATCACCGCGTGCTCATAGACTCGATTTTGATGTCCCATACGGGTCCCGGTCTTGATCACGGCATGTGCCGCAATGATGTTGTTGTCGCCAAGACGAACGCCATCTTCGATGATCGCAAATGCACCTACCTGGTTATTATCCCCAAGGTCCGCCGAGGGCGATACGATGGCGCTGGGATGGATCTGGTTTGGCATCAATAGCCCTACAGTTCACTCGTTTTAATCAAGAGTTCAATACTTTAGCATTTGCAGTGAATTGTTGACGAGAAATTTCATGTTGCGAAAACTGGAACAACTGGCTTTTGATAACAGCTTCGCACGCCTGCCTGACGCATTTTACAGCCGCCTGGCACCCACCCCGTTTGATCAGCCGCCGTATTTAATCAGTTTAAATCGGCAGGTCGCCGAACTCATCGGCCTCCTCCCCGAGCAGGCCCAACGCCCGGAATTTCTCCAGTATCTGACTGGCCAAACACCCTGGCCCGGTGCCGAACCGTTGGCCATGCTATATGCTGGCCATCAGTTCGGACATTACGTACCGCAACTGGGAGATGGCCGCGCTATCCTGTTGGGCGAAGTGCAAAATAACAACGGCGAAAAGTGGGATTTACAGGTCAAGGGCTGTGGCCTCACCCCTTATTCACGCCAGGGCGATGGTCGCGCGGTATTGCGCTCCACGATTCGGGAATACCTGTGTTCGGAAGCCATGCATGGCCTGGGTATTCCAACTACCCGTGCCTTATGCATTATCGGCAGCGACGAAGAGGTCTATCGCGAGGAAATCGAGTCTGGTGCCATGCTGTTACGGGTAGCGCCATCGCATGTGCGTTTTGGATCATTTGAGGTATTCTACTATCGTAGACAACATGAACAGATTCGAACCCTGGCCGATTATGTGATTGAGCAACACTACCCGGATTTGACTGACCACCCTCAAAAATATGTTGCCTGGCTAAGCGAAATCGTCGCGCGCACCGCGCGCCTGATCGCCCAGTGGCAGGCAGTCGGTTTTGCCCACGGTGTCATGAACACCGACAACATGTCGATCCTCGGACTTACCCTGGACTACGGTCCATATGGCTTTATTGAACAGTTCGATCCGGGATTTATCTGCAATCATTCAGACCACCATGGCCGTTACGCCTTTGATCAACAGCCTCATATTGGCTTGTGGAACCTGGCATGTCTGGCCCAGGCGATAGTTCCCCTCATGAGTGTTGATGCTGCCAAGGCCGCGCTGGAAACCTACGAGCAAATATTCATCGATCATTACTATGATTTAATGTGTCAAAAACTGGGAGTACCGGAACGCAACGAACAGACCGTGGCCGTGATTGACGAATTGCTGCAAATCATGCGCAATGATGGCCGAGATTACACCCGTACCCTGCGTGCACTGTCCGGTTTTCAAACCGGGAAGGATGCCGACAACACGGATTTGCGCGACATGTTTATTAACCGCGCCAAATTCGATCGCTGGGCACAAAACTACTGTGAGTTACTGATTCACCATCATAGCAATGATGCCCACCGGCAACAGGCAATGAACCAGCGCAATCCCAAATATATTTTGCGTAATTACCTGGCACAGGTTGCTATCGACAAAGCCAGACAAGACCGAGATTATTCCGAAATTGAACGATTGCTGAAGTGTCTGCAAACTCCCTTTGACGAACAACCGGAATTCGAAAGCTATGCCAGCGAACCGCCGGACTGGGCAAAGACTATAGCTGTGAGCTGCTCATCGTAGCAGTTTGATGACTTCAATTTGTTTCTTGTTCGTATTTCTTTAACACCACACCCTGCTCCCCACAGCAGCTGGCAGCACACTTCTTGACCTGGTGGATTGCCCCGGGATCAGCATCAAGATACCTGCTGACTGGCAGGTTCTCCGTTGCACAATCGCAGCCCTTGTCATCATAGACATAGACATGTTGCAAACCAGCATCCCGGGCAATTGCCTGCACATCATAAAGAACCTGCGGTTCGGTCGCCGGCAGATGGCTCAGTTTGTAGGCCGGGAAAAAGCGCGTGATGTGCCAGGGGCTGTCCATACCCAAATTATCGCGAATCCACTCGGCAATATGGCGCAACATCTCGGAATTGTCATTACGGGTCGGAATGATATTGGTACGGGTTTCGACATGGATGCCCAGGCGTTGTGCCTCAGCCACGCAATGCAGGATATCCTGTACCTTGGCCTTACCGCAGATATCCTGATAAAACGCTTCATCAAGACTTTTAATATCGGAGCACAATACATCGATGTGCGGTGCCAGTTCCGCCAGCGCTTCTTCCGTGACAAAACTGTTGGAGACATACACCGTATACAAGCCAGCCTCATGTGCCAATTGCGCGACATCGAGCACATACTCCAGCCAGACGGCCGGTTCTGAATAGGTAAACGCGATACCCTGGACTTGATGTCGTCGCGCCGTTTCCACCATTTCCTGAGGCGACACATAGGCATCGGTGGATTCTCCTCGCGCCATCTTGTCGAGCGCACTCACTCCCCAGGAGATCTCCAGATTATGACAACCGCCACAACGAAAACTGCAGCCATAACTGCCAATAGACATCACTTTGGTACCGGGCTGGAAATGCCGTACCGGTTTTTGCTCGATAGGCGCGATATCAATGGCGGAGATTAATCCATACGAAAGGTTGTACAAGGTGCCATGGCGGTTTACATGGGCCTGACAAAAACCGCGCTGGCCGTGGCGCAAGCGACAACGCCACGGACACAGATGACAACGCGTCGTGCCGTCATCGAGTTTTTCCTGCAGTCGAGTCGGTTGTAAACGGTAATTATCCGTCATTTTATCTAGGCGACGCATGCTGGTGCTCCCTGGTTGAGCTTCCAGATCGGGGCAATCACAAAGTTCAGACAGGCATGCGCTTCACGCAATGCCTGCTCTGCCTGTTGCACGCTCGGTGCGCGAGAAAATATAAAGCCCAGATAACTGGCACCCTCCGGTAAGGGGATGAGCTCATGGCCTTCGCGCACCTGAATATTGATGTCATCGATAAACGGTACCCGCTGCGCATCTAACAACCCTTCAACTCGTTTTAACATCCCGGCTTTTGGTATCGGGATCATCAATACACCGGCAGCACCATGCTCACTGTTCAGTGTGAGTGGAATTGCCATGGCGTGGGCCAGAACCAGTTCTTCCAGTGAATAGCCTGTACCGAAGTGCAATAAGCGTCCGCAAAGACCTCCGATAGTGCGAGCTGCCACCTCGAGAATGAATACACCATCATTATTACTTCGACACTCAGCATGGATCGGTCCTTCGTGCAATCCGTATGCATTACAAGCCATCTGTACAACACGTTTGATTTCGTTTTGTTGCGTCACACTGAGCTGCGTAGGCATGGTGTAATAGGTCTCTTCGAAAAACGGCCCCTCTAGAGGGTCTGGTTTATCGAAGATAGTAAGGATATGCAGCTCACCACGCGTCAGCATGGCTTCCACGGCAATCTCCTGCCCCGGAATATATTGCTCGATCAACAGATAGCGTTGCGCATCATCTTCGAGATCATTAATACCATGCAACATGGCCTGGATTCGATCGATGGCAGCGAATAACTCTGTCTGGTTGTTGGTACGTATCACACCACGGCTGGCGGACAATGTTATCGGTTTGACCACAACCGGATACATCAGATTTTTAATCTGGTCAGCAAGTGGCTGACTTAGGTCGATACGGCGAAACGCGGGAATCGGTACCGCCTGTGTCGTCAAACAACTACGTGCATGATCCTTGCGTCGTGCGATGCGCACTGCAGCAGGATCATTGTGCGGCAACTTGAGTGCCTGGGCGAGTGACGCAGCCAATTCGGTGCTCGCATCATCGGTCCCGATCACACCAACGATGTGGAATTCATTTGCCGCACGTAACAGCGCCTGCAGCGCACTGGTATGATCCTGGAAGTCAATATGAATCCCCTGTGCGTATGCGCTGACGATGGAATGCTTGCCTTCGGAGGCAATCAGGGCGTGGATACCCATGCGTTCTGCCGCTGCGATAAACGGCATGGTGCGATAACTGCCGTGAGGGGCAATAATCAGAACGCAAGGTTTACCAGTCATGCTGGTACCTCGTGGGAGGAAGATAAAACCAAAGAATCGTGATAAGGCTTAAAACCCGGTGCCGCAACCACCGCCGCCACAGCCGGAACAGCCGCCACTACCACCAACGCTTTTGAACACGTTATTGAAGACAAATGACTTGCTCATGCCGTTATCGACAAAATCGATATCCGAACCTTGTAGATAACCCAGCGCAACCGGGTCGACCATGATTTTAAAGCCGTCACCGGCTAAAATTTTGTCATAGGCATTGATGGATTCCGCATAAGTCATGCCATAGGTCATACCACCACAACCGCCACCACTGACGAAAATGCGAATGCCTTCAATATCCTCTTCAATGCTCCCAAGCAGGGTTTTGAGCTGTTCTGCCGCAGCAGGACTCACTTTGATTTCATTATTGGCGATTTCGGTTTTGTATGCGGGTGCACCCATGACACAACTCCATAGACAATACTTAAGATATTTCTAATAATAGCAAGATTAGGACAAGCAATCCTAGTTAAGTGTTCAATTCAATTGATGCTGGAGATCTGACAAAGTGCGTATGGTTATTTGCAAGGTTTTGAAAAGAGAGGCCGAAGGGCTGGATGTCCCCCCTTATCCGGGTGAATTGGGTCAACGCATTTACGACAATATCTCCAAAGAAGGTTGGCAACAATGGCTCCAGCGACTCACCATCATCCTGAATGAGAACCGCCTGAGTACGGCCGACCCCGGCAGCCTGGAGGTCATTGAACAGCACATGCTGGGGTTTTTATTCGATGAAGGTGATGCCGGCAGATTACCTCCT
>JBECKZ010000184.1:0-3944 GCA_040235555.1 Thiohalomonadales bacterium
CCATTATGCAGGTGCCGGGCGCGCAAGATGTATGTGTGGAGTTCTATAGTCTGTCGAAAACCTACAACATGCCGGGTTGGCGGGTTGGGTTTATGGTCGGCAATAAAACCCTGGTTGCAGCGCTGGCACGTATGAAGTCCTATCTCGACTACGGTATGTTTACACCGATTCAGGTAGCTGCCATCACCGCCCTGGAAGGTCCGCAGGACTGCGTTCACGAGATTCGGGATCGTTATTGTGCGCGAAGGGATGTCTTATGTGATGGTTTGAACGCCATTGGCTGGCAGGTGGAAAAACCCAAGGCCACGATGTTCGTGTGGGCGCCGATCCCCGAGCAATTCAAACAGATGGGATCGTTGGAATTTTCCAAATTGCTATTAAAAGAAGCCAAAGTCGCCGTGTCACCTGGCATCGGTTTTGGTGATTATGGTGACGACCATGTCCGCTTCGGGCTCATCGAAAATGAGCATCGTACGCGTCAGGCCATTCGTGGCATTCGTGACATGTTCAAGAATATAAATAAAGCATAAACGTTGAGGTTAGTGTGGAACCGGTAAAAGTAGGTTTGTTGGGTTTGGGGACTGTTGGCGGTGGAACCGTCAATGTACTCAAGCGAAATGCAGAAGAAATTTCTCGTCGTGCTGGCCGTGGCATTGTCGTCAGTCATGCTGCTGCACGTGATCTGAATAAGCCACGTATTTGCGACACAACGGGCATTACCCTGACCGCAGACCCAGCCGCAGTGGTAAATGATCCGGACGTCCAGATCGTGGTGGAGTTGATCGGTGGTGATGGTCTGGCCTATGAGCTGGTCATGCGCGCCATTGAACAGGGCAAGCACGTGGTCACGGCAAACAAGGCCCTGATCGCCAAACACGGTAACGATATCTTTGCCGCGGCCCGCGACAAGGGTGTGATGGTGGCCTTCGAGGCGGCAGTTGCGGGTGGTATCCCGATTATCAAGGCAATACGCGAAGGGCTTGCCGGTAATCACATTCAATGGTTGGCGGGGATCATCAATGGCACCGGCAACTTTATCCTCACCGAAATGCGTGACAAGGGGCGCGACTTCGATGATGTATTAAAAGAAGCGCAGGCGCTGGGTTATGCCGAGGCTGATCCAACATTTGATGTAGAAGGAATCGATGCTGCGCATAAGTTAACAATCCTGGCATCGATTGCATTCGGCATCCCGTTACAATTCGATGCGGCATATACCGAAGGCATTACCAAGATTACCCGGGAAGACGTTACGTACGCCGAACAACTGGGTTATCGCATTAAGCATTTGGGCATTACCAAACGGACTCAACAGGGTATCGAACTGCGGGTTCACCCAACCCTGATCCCGGAACGACGTTTGATTGCCAATGTCGACGGCGTGATGAATGCGGTATTGGTGATGGGCGATGCTGTCGGCCCGACTTTATATTATGGTGCCGGTGCCGGCGATGAACCGACGGCCTCAGCGGTGGTGGCGGACCTGGTGGACGTTGTGCGTGCGCTTACCTCAGACCCGGAGAATCGTGTGCCGCATCTGGCGTTTCAGCCGGATGCCCTGTCAGATACACCAATCCTGCCGATCGAAGCCGTGGAAACCGCGTATTATTTGCGGATGCAGGCCTTCGATAAACCCGGTGTGCTGGCGGATGTGACCCGTATTCTCGGTGATCACCAGATCAGTATAGAGGCAATCATTCAGAAGGAACCGGCACCTGAAATGGAAACGGCCAGCGTGATCATGCTGACCCATCGCGTGTTGGAAAAAAACATGAACGATGCCATCGCCAAGATCGAACAACTCGAGGCCATCCATGACAAGGTGACCCGCATTCGCGTGGAAACCCTGGATGCCAGGAAATAACATCGACTTTAAGCACTAAAAACTATCAGGAGAGAGGTCATGCCATTTCGACCCCGTTACACAGGTTTGATTGACAAGTACCGCGACCGGCTGCCGGTACACGACGACACCCGCATCATCAGTCTGGGCGAAGGCAATACGCCATTGATACGCCTGCACAATGTACCCAAGCACCTGGGCAAGGACGTCGATATCTATGTCAAATACGAAGGGCTGAATCCAACCGGTTCTTTTAAAGATCGCGGCATGACCATGGCAGTTACCAAGGCAGTGGAAGAGGGTAGCCGCGCCATCATTTGTGCATCCACCGGCAATACCTCCGCTGCCGCAGCAGCCTACGCTGCCCGCGCCGGGATTACTGCATTTGTATTAATTCCTGAAGGCAAAATTGCCATGGGCAAATTGGCACAGGCGATGATGCACGGTTCGGTCGTGATCCAGATTAAAGGTAACTTCGATGCTGGAATGGAGTTGGTGAAGCAAGTGGGCGAACAGGCACCGGTCACCATCGTCAATTCAATCAATCCGTATCGCTTGCAAGGTCAGAAGACAGCTGCATTTGAAATTCTTGAAGAGCTGGGCAGTGCTCCGGACTATCACTGTATCCCTGTCGGTAATGCCGGCAACATTACGGCACATTGGATGGGTTATACCGAGTACCATGAACACGGCATCGTTAACAGCCTGCCCCGCATGTGTGGCTACCAGGCCAGTGGTTCCGCACCATTTATGCGTGGCAAGATGGTGGATAATCCGGAAACTGTGGCGACGGCAATTCGCATTGGTCATCCCCAGAGTTGGGACAAGGCCTGGGTGGTGCAGAAGGAATCTCAGGGCTGGTTCGATGAATGCACGGACGAACAAATTCTAGCGGCGCAAAAGTTATTGGCTGAAAAAGAAGGCGTGTTCTGTGAACCAGCATCTGCCACCTCACTTGCTGGCGCCATGGCCGACATTCAATCTGGCAAAATCCCGGAAGGCACCAAGATTGTGTGCACCTTGACGGGTCATGGCCTGAAAGATCCGGATACAGCTATCAAACAAAGTACCGGACCCATGATCACGGTCGACGCCACGCTGGAGAGCGTGAAGAAGGCGATCCTCGACAACATGACTTGAGGATGATTGGGCAAACGGAGTTGTGAGCAGTGGCCCAATGTACAGTGCTTTATCCTGGCTTGTTAGGTCCGGACGTGCCGCTGGAAGAATTCCCGCATCATGACTGGCCGGATAAAATGCAACTGCCCAATCTATCCTTACTGCTCAACCGTGCCGAGGTAGAGGCGGTTAACCGGCAATCTTTGGAACAACAAATCCTGATGTCGTTAGGTTACCTGATCCAGGCGGGTGACGAACTGCCTGTTGCCAGCTTGCGAACGACCGGTGAAATGGAAGGGGATACAGCTTTGTGGTGTCTGGACCCGGTGCACGTCCAGCTTGATCGGGAAATGGCCTACCTGGCCCCGGATGATCTGGCGCTATCTGAAACCGAAGCGCATCAACTCATCTCCAGTCTCAATCAACATTTTGCCGATGAGTTTCAGATTCACTATCACTCACCACACCAATGGCTGGTGCAAATAGACCTGCAGGTTTCCACCCGAACACCAAGCGAAACCGTTCTGCAGGACATCAGCCGTATGATGCCCACGGGGGAAGCTGCCACACGTTGGCGCAGTCTGGTGAACGAAATGCAAATGCTGCTGCACAATCATCCAGTCAACCTGGCGCGACAACAGGCAGGCAAACTTCCCGTCAACAGTGTCTGGATATGGGGTGGTGGGACGATCCGAACCACCAAGTCTGATATTGATGTTGTGTATGCCAAAGAGGAGTTGGCTGATATCGCTGCGAGGCAAAATCAAATTATCTATGCGGAATTACCACAACAACTCGATGCGGGCATATTTGAAAACCGGAATACGCTCCTGGTCATATCCGATCAACTGCCAGCATTGCAACAAAAAGATGTGTATGCCTGGATTGCGGGTCTGATAAAAATGGAACAAACGGTTTTATCACCACTGCTGGCGTTTGTGAAAGACGGAAAGCTGAATCGATTGGTGGTGGAGAGTGATAG
>JBECKZ010000260.1:0-11666 GCA_040235555.1 Thiohalomonadales bacterium
GGCGAACATGGCCTGTGCCGTGGCGGTGATATCAATCGGGGGGATCTCTCCGCTCGTGACTGCTTCCTCCAGGGTCTTGTAGCAGGCCTTTTGTAGTTTCTCGAACAGCGCGTCCACCTTCTGGCGGATGGCTTCATCCTGGGTCGCCAGTTCGGAGGCGAGATTGCCAAACGGACAGCCCAGTACGTGACCGCTTGCCTGTTTGATTCGAGCCTGAAACTCGTATGCCAGTTCTCCGAGCCGTTGCAGACGCGCCATGGGTGGTAAGTTGCTGACAAAGGCCCGATCCAGCAGGTTTTCCTTCATTTCGGCAAAATAGGTATCCAACACCGTAAGGGTGAGTTCTTGCTTGCTTGGAAAGAAATGGTAGAAGCTGCCTTTCTTAACCTGGGCCTGCTCGCAAATCGCAGCAACACCCACGTCGGCATAACTGCGCGAGTGAATCAGCTCACGGGCAGCATGAAGGATGCGCTCATAGCTGTCAGGTAGTGTTGCCATGGGCAAAATTATAGTTGACCGGTCGGTCAAGTCAAATTGTGCAAAGTGGGCTGCAAGTGAGAGGTTCGTGATCATGTCAGACAGCGAGTGATCACTAACTGTTGGCAGCAGTTGCAATCAGGTCTCTGCTTTTGGGTCTACATTGGATGGTGTTCTAGGCAGTTAAAATTGCCATTGGACTTCATTTTCTAGCTCAAGTTGGGTGTGGGAGGTTTGGTTACGCTGGGCGGTAATGTCTGCCAGGATGGAGATCGCGATTTCTGGCGGGGTATGGCTGCCTATAGGGAGTCCAACCGGGGCATGCAGGCGTTCCAGCTCCTGTGGGGTCAGACCAAGCTCCTTGAGTCGTAATCGCCGTTGATCATTGTTCTGGCGGGAACCGATGGCCCCAACATAAAAGACGTTGGCGCTGAGGGCGTCGAGCAGGGCCATATCGTCGAGCTTGGGGTCGTGCGTCAGGGCGATGACCACACTGCGTGGATGGCGGGCATAGCGGCGGACAGCATCATCCGGCATCTCACTGACGAACTGGGTCATGTGTCCAATCTCGCTGTCCAGCCAGGCCTCGCGATATTCCTCCCGGGGGTCACATACGATGACGTGGTAATCGAGCATCAGTGCGATTTGTGCAACATAGTGGGACAGGTGACCGGCACCAATCAGTAACATTTGCCAACGTGGCCCAAAGACCTTACTGATGGCATCGGGTGTGTAACTGAAATCATCCTCGGCACTGGCAGGGTGCAGACTGACTTCACCGGTATTCAGGCACAGGCGGCGGCTGAATATTTCGTTCCGGCCAATTTTATCCAGGAGCAATTGCAGCTGGGCCGGGTTATCCAGTTGTTCTACCACCAGTTCTAGACGTCCACCGCAGGGCAAACCAAAGCGCGCCGCTTGTTGGCGGTTAACGCCGTAATCGACCACGGTGGGCAAACGTTCTGCCAGTTGTCGCTCGTAATAGCGTGACACCAGATCCTCCTCCACACAGCCGCCGGAGACCGAGCCGCTGTGCACACCGTCTTCGCGCATCAGCATCAGGGAACCGGCGGGACGTGGTGACGAGCCCCAGGTCTTGGCCACAGTGACCAGTGCCAGGGTATGGCCTTGTTGCAACCAGGTGATGGCTGTCTGTAGCAGTTCGCGATCACTTCCGTAGCTGGGCATGTGACCTCCTGTTTGGTCAAGCTGTGTGCTGCATGGGGGATTGTTGACGATAATTGGCCGGCATTGTGGTTTCACCCAAACCAGGTCTTGAACTGGATCATGGTCTCTCTCCATGACTGCGTGATGTCATAATCGTAATCGGGATCAGGCAAAATGTAAAAGTCTAGACACATATGCATTGACGCTCATCAATGACCAGAGCGGGAAAATAAGTCAGTATTATTATGGTGAAAGAGGGGAACTCAATACAATATTGGTATGGTGTGACAGCGGTAAACGACTCAGCTTATACTCGAAAATAATTAATGGATTACCCCCGGATTGATTGCAGTAATGCCGTCCCATCGAATCAAAACTATTCTGCAACACCCCTGGCAGTTTACCCAACAGGTATTTCAGAGTTTTCTTAAGAACCAGGGATTTTTGCTGGCGGGGGCAATTGCATACTATACCCTGTTGTCGATCATACCCATGCTTGTGCTGATCCTGGTTGTGGTGTCGCAATTTCAGGATCCACATCGCATGCTCAAGGTCATGCAGGACTACTTGTGGATCATTACCCCAGGCCAGTCCGATGCCATCGTGAACCAGATTAATCTGTTTCTGCAAAATCGCAAGGTTGTCGGCCTTCTGGGATCTGTGCTGTTACTGTTTTTCAGTTCGTTTGCATTCACTGCCCTGGAAAATGCCATGGCCGTGATTTTTGTACACCGTGTCGAGATTAAGCGCCGGCACTTCCTAGTGTCCGCGATCATCCCATACTTGTATATCCTGTTACTGGCGCTCGGCCTGCTGGTGATCAGTTTTGTCAGTGGATCGTTGGCATCGTTCGAGACCCGCAGTGTCAGTGTATTCGGCCACCAGCTGGCGTTCAGCACGATGGAAACTCTACTGGTTTACCTGCTAGGCGTATGCGGTGAGATATTGCTACTGACCTCTTTGTATCTGGTTTTACCGGTAGGCCGACTTCGCTTTCACCATGCCCTGTTGGGTGGCATAACCGCAGCTGTGTTGTGGGAAATTACTCGCCACATTCTTGTTTGGTACTTTTCCACGCTGTCATTAGTGAATGTGATCTATGGCACCTTTGCCGCAGCGATCGTGATCCTGGTGAGTGTGGAAGCAGCAGCTATTATTGTTCTATTGGGGGCACAGGTGATTGCTACCTATGAACGTCTTTGACTAAACCACGTTGCTTCACTCATGTTGCAGGGGCGGTTTTGTAGAGTATTTCAGCCAGGATGAGGGGAAGGCGGCAGTCCCTGTATCCGGCCTGTTGGCAAGACAGGGAATGGACGGCAACACGATCTCCAAGATACGCGATAAATTGCTGAACTTAAGAAATAGTCAGTAATCTATCGTGCTCGAAAGTACCCCTGATACAAAACTGGTTTTTCCCGCGGTTTTCTTAAAGCATCGTCGTCACAGAACCGATAAGCCCTTAGAAATCTTTAGTTATTAAGTAAGGATGCGTGAATAATGGAATTTCGTATATTGGTATTGGGACTTGCCGCTACTCTGCTTGGCTGGGGACCGATGCAGTCTGCCTGCGCGAGTCAGCGGGCAATCCGCTTTGGCTCGGTGGCGATGGATATTCCCGCCGTTATGCATCGCCGGTTGATACCGCTGACCCAATATCTGAGTCATGAACTGGGCGAACCAGTCAGCCTGAAACTGGCGAAAGACATGCCGGGCGCAATCAAGGATGTGGCACACGGCACAGTGGATTTGGCCTATCTGACCCCTGTTGCCTATCTTAAGTCGCATACCATGGGACAGACACGCCTGGTAGCGAAAACCATCACCGAAGGAAAGGGCTCATTCAAACTGATGATTGTCGTACGTGCGGATAGCCCAATCGAATCGATAGCGGATCTGAAAGGTAAAACCTTTGCATTTGGTGATCGTGCTGCACTCTTACAGCGTGCGGTCGTGGTAGGCGCAGGCATCCGGCTCTCGTCACTGGGCAAATATGATTTCCTGGGACACTACGACAACATTGTCCGGGCCGTGATGCATGGTGAATATGACGCAGGCATCCTCAAGGATACCATGGCCTATAAATGGCAGGATAAGGGTATTCGCGTTCTGTATGCCTCGGAAGACCTGCCACCTTACAACATTGCTGCAAGCAAGAACATCAGCGACAAGATGTTGGCCAAACTGAAGCAGGCATTTCTGAAATTGGATCCGAAGAATCCGGAACACATGCGTATCATCAAAGCCCTGGATAAAAACTATGACGGGTTTGCTGCTACATCGGATCATGAATACGACGTCGTGCGTAAACTGATAGCGCCGTTTAATAAGTAAGCGATCTTATTCGATCTATGAAACCACTTCGTACCTTATACCGACGTCTCAGTATCCGACTTCCCCTGATGTCGGGTTTGTTCATCGTCCTGGCAATGACAGCATTTACTTATCTTGTTGCCGAGAAAGAATCGAATACCTTATCCATTGAGTTAAAGAAACAGGCAGTGGCGTTAGCTGACAATCTGGCAGCCAGTACGGCTTCGTATATCATTGTCAAGGATTATACTTCGCTGGAATCTATTTTGACTCGTGCTGCACGCTTCCCCAGCATCCTCGATATTCAGGTTATCAATGATACGGGGTTGTTATTGGGCGATGTTTACCGGGACAAGGATGGTGATGTCCAGGTCAGGTATAAAAATGATGCAGCGACACCGCCGGTAGATGTCGAGAGACGCATTCAGGTAAACAATGGATTGATTACGGTTTGGCAACCGGTCATTTTGGGTGATCTGGTGGGATGGATACGGACCCGATACTCCCTCAAACGCATTGCAGAAGTGAGACATCAAATCTGGAAACATAATGCGCTTATAGGATCTATCGTCGCCATCATCACAATATTGATTTTATCCCTATACCTTCGTAAACCCTTCCATTTGCTGGAGCAGAGCACGGAATTTGCTGATGCCCTTGATGAGGAAGCCGGACGCCAAATTCCAGTTGACCATAGTTATGAAGAATTAAATCGACTGACCTCGGCGCTTAATCGAACATCTGCCAATCTTCTCGCAAAGAATGAAGCATTAAATCAGAAAATCATTGAACAACAACGACAGACAGATGACCTGGAATTGCGGGTGCAGGAACGGACGTCTGAACTATCTGTTGCCCGCGATGAAGCGATAAATGCAAACCGGAGTAAAAGTGAGTTTCTGGCAAACATGAGCCATGAGATTCGGACACCTTTGACTGCTGTCATAGGGTTTGCCGAATCATTACTGGATTCCAGTCACAGCATGGAAGAGCGTGTAGATTCAATTCATCGAATCATTCAGGCAGGTAAACACCTGTTGCGGATCATTAATGAAATTCTGGATTTATCCAAGATTGAGGCTAACCGGCTCGAAATCGAAAATATCCCATTCTCTCTGGTTGATGTGTTGCGCGATCTTTATTCGTTCATGAAACTACAGGCGACGGAAAAGGGGCTTAGTTTTTCGGTAAACTGTGAATGCCCAATACCATCAAAGATTAAATCAGATCCAGTTCGTCTCAAACAGATCCTGTTAAATCTTTGCAATAACGCAATCAAGTTTACCAGGGAAGGTGGTGTTACCGTGAAAATTAGCTGTGACCAGGCAAAAGAAATGCTGAATGTGAAAGTACTGGATACGGGAATAGGATTGAGTCAGGAACAGTTATCCAAATTATTCAAGCCGTTCTCTCAAGCGGATGCCTCAACAACCAGGAACTATGGGGGAACCGGTCTTGGTTTGCACTTATCAAAACAGCTTGCAGAAATGCTGGGTGGTACACTGACTGTCGAAAGTGTCAAGGACGTTGGTAGTTGTTTTACGCTCTCCATAAGTACCGGTGAACTCTCGAATGTAGAAATGTTGCCTAGCTATCCTGATTTTGAACATCTGGATACGGTCCATGAACCCCGGTCTAAAAAGCAACTTCGCCTGGATGGACGCGTGCTCATTACAGAAGACAATCAGGACAATCAGCGCCTTGTTTCATTGTTGTTGAAGCGCATGGGAATTGAATATGAGATAGCAAATAATGGTAAGGAAGCCATCGATAAAGCACAAAACCATCAGTTCGATGTTATTTTAATGGACGTGCAAATGCCGATTATGGATGGGCTTACAGCTACTCGCCTGCTCAGGCAGCAGGGATTTGCAGGGCCCATAGTTGCACTGACAGCGAATGCGATGCAGCAGGAGAAACAGGATTGCTTCGATGCTGGTTGCAGTGATGTATGTACAAAACCAATCGATCATGTCGCCTTCGGCAAGGTCTTGTCCAAATATCTGGATAGATCTGAAAAATCAAGGGTAACGAGTGGCCCGCCGATTGTTTCAAGCTTGTTAGCGGAAGAACCGGACCTGGCTGATCTGATTCGGGAATTCGTAAGAAAGTTGCCGGATATGATACGGAACATTGAAACAGCGTATACAGACAATCATCTTGAACAATTACGGCGTGAAGTGCACACCTTGAAAGGTACGGGTGGTAATTTTGGTTATGCGGAATTGTTTGAACTGGCCAAACGCATCGAGTTTGAAATTGTTGCGGGAAATTTAGTGCACACCGGTGAGCTAATCCATTCCTTGGTGGATATTGCCAGGCGAATTGAAGAAGGACTTGATCCGACCAGCGATAATAACAGCTATCAAACGATAAACATCAAAAAGTGATCGGATCGGTAAATGAATTACCAAATTATATAGGTAACGGCCTGGTTATCATGTCAGTGATGCTGAACCAGGGTCTGCCTTGATTAATCAAAAATTCATCATATGCCACATACTGTGAGTCATCGCGGGAGGAGATGAGGCCGATTTGACCATTAAAAATATTCAGCGATGCCAGTCGTAGATATACCCCCTGGTTGCAAAAATGTAATTGCCGCATCGTATCTAGTATCCGTGCAATATTTTGCCGGTTAATTTTGGCATTGTATGGATACGGCACACGCGGATACTCCTGAAAACAATCGCCTTCAGTCATGCTTACATGGTCCAGGACCTGGTAGCGATAGGGATCCTCCAGTGTCCACACGGTAGCCTGGCTACTGGCGAAATGTATTTGACATTGATATATGCCGCGTTCCACCAGAAGTGCCTCAAGTACGGGGAGAATATCTTCCAGGGTGTTGTTCCTGAGTGATTGTCGAAAGACCAGGTTGCTTAGCAAAGGATCATGAGTTGTCTGGCACCACTCACCGGGTTCCAGGTACAGACCAGCGGTAATCGGCAGATCACGCAAGTCAAAGTCTGCGCCAATATAGCCAAGCACGCTGTCGCCGGTACGCACAAGCTGTAGCGCGGTGAAGGATGGATGCTGATGATTAGTGCTGAGATAGGCATCCGATAACAGATAGCCCCAGGCCGGTACGACTTCCTTCATAAATGAGTCTTGCGAACGATCACGACCAAGATAGCCAGGCTGGATACCGTTTCGACCGATACTTTCAGATATCTGGATGCCATCTTTATCTAGGGCGTACAGGCTGCCACAATACGGAATACGAGAAAAACTGACCAGAAACAGATTTTCGATACTTTCACGATGCCCCCACATCGGCGTACAGTTGTTGGTGATTTGTTCGAGGGGTTCACGCAGGATTTGTGCTAGTGACTTTCTCTGTTTATAAATACTGTCTCTCCATGTCAGACTCATCAATTACTCCCTGTCTGTTTTATTTATATTGTTATTTTCTTTATACCAGCCTGACTGTGATTTGTATTTATTAAATCAACGATTTTTACCTTTGTTATGCGCATTTTGGTATGGCTTTAACATTTTATGGCGAGTGTGGTAGTAACGTAATTGTGGAATCCACGTGTTTTCAGTATGTGCCCGTGTGCTGGACAGGATTTTATTTAATATTTATCGTTAGTACGAAGTGATGATTTCACATGATTATAATCAATTTGCAACTCCTAATAATGTTACAGACTGTATCAAAATTGAACTTGAGGCGGCCTCGTTAAGTTATCCATGCAGTGGCTGCCATTTATGCATGAATATGTCATGCGCTATGCTTTGGGTATGGCCAGACAGAGGGACGAAATGTCGAAAATGGTTTAGTATTCGCCTGGCACAGGGCATGCTAACGAATTGAACAGAACATTTGGAATTTATGAGTGAAAATATTATTGAAGCCGTGATCTTCCCGGAAGGTCGACTGGAAGTGCTGTCGCAGGTGGAAGTCAGTAAGTTGCTGGATACCAGTCAGGGTGGTCTATACACCCTGTTTCGCAATTGCTCCCTGGCCGTGCTCAACAGTGGCAGTTATCTGGATGATGGTAAGGAACTGCTCGAACGCTACCAGAACTTCGATATTCGTGTTATCCAGGAAGAACGTGGCATCAAGCTGGAACTAAGTAATGCACCTGCCAGTGCGTTCGTTGACGGTAAAATCATCAAAGGGATTAGCGAACACCTGTTCTCAGTGCTGCGTGATGTGATCTATGTAAATGATGAAATTCAGGACAATCCGCATTTTGATCTGAATATTTCCGAAGGCATTACCAATGCCGTGTTCCATATCCTGCGTAATGCCGACATTCTGCGGCCTGGTACGAATCCAAACCTGGTTGTGTGCTGGGGCGGACATTCCATCTCGCGCGATGAATACGACTATACCAAGGAAGTGGGATACCAGATGGGATTGCGAGGCCTGGACATCTGCACCGGTTGTGGCCCCGGTGCCATGAAGGGCCCAATGAAGGGTGCCACCATCGGGCACGCCAAACAACGTATCCGGACTGGTCAGTATCTGGGTGTGTCGGAACCGGGGATCATTGCGGCCGAGTCGCCGAACCCGATTGTGAATGATCTGGTGATCATGCCGGATATCGAGAAACGTCTGGAGGCTTTTGTACGAACCGGGCACGGCATCGTGGTGTTTCCGGGTGGTGTTGGTACGGCTGAGGAAATTTTGTATGTGCTCGGGATCCTGCTGCATCCTGACAATGCTGGCATTCCGTTTCCTCTGATCTTAACCGGGCCAGCAGAGGCTGAGGTCTATTTCAGGGAGATCGATCAGTTTCTGCGTATGACCCTTGGCGATGCGGTTCAGCAATGCTATCAAATTATTATCAATGATCCGGAACAGGTGGCGCGGTTAATGGCAAATGGCATGCAACGTGTACACGCCTTTCGCAAAGAAGCCAATGATGCCTTTTATTTCAATTGGCTTTTAAAAATTGACGAAGAATTCCAGCGTCCCTTTGTTGCCAATCACGAAAATATGCGTAACCTGGTATTGCACCCGGACCTGGAACGGCATCAGCTTGCTGCCAATTTACGACGGGCTTTCTCCGGGGTGGTGGCCGGTAATGTCAAGGATGCCGGCATCCGTGCAATTGAGCAACACGGGCACTTCGAAATTCGTGGTGATGCCCGGATTATGGATCCAATGGATTCCCTGCTGACCTCGTTTGTGGCACAGCATCGAATGAAATTGCCGGGCAAAGTCTACGTACCGTGCTATCGCATCGTAAAATAACTGAAACGGCCATACCAAATGCTTAGGCTCCGGGCACTGTCATACTGTTAGTGAAGCCAGGCCAGCTGAATTTCGGTATACTGTTTTTTATGACGTCACAGACACCCCATTCTCACTCCCACACCCATCATGCGACGCAGCGTTTGCTCTGGGCCATGTTGCTGACCGCAGGATTTATGGTGGTGGAAATCGTAGGCGGTATCTATTCCGGTTCGCTTGCGCTGCTGGCGGATGCTGGACACATGTTGACAGATACTGCTTCACTGTTCATTGCCTGGCTGGCGGCACGTCTGGCGGCACGCCCCGCTGATACCCTGCGCTCATATGGTTATCATCGGATGCAAATCCTCGCTGCTTTTATTAATGGCATGGCCTTTATCGCCATCGTGGTATGGATCGTAATAGAAGCGGTTCGCCGGTTCATGTCACCAATTTATGTGCACGGCGAGATGATGATCTCTGTGGCTGCTGTGGGTTTATTGGTGAATCTGATTGCTTTCTGGCTACTGCACAGCGGTGATCAGCATGATCTCAACTTGCGTGCGGCATTGCTGCATGTTTTGGGCGATCTGCTGGGGTCCGTGGCTGCGATTGTCGCTGCCGGGGTTATTATTGCCACCGGTTGGATGCCCATTGACCCACTGCTATCAATTCTGGTTGCCCTGCTGATCCTGCGTAGCGCCTGGAAGGTGGTGAGCCAGGCGGGACATATCCTGCTGGAGGGCACACCGGAAGATCTGGATGCCGTGCATATCCGGGAAGTCTTAAAGGAAGAAATTGCCGAGGTGGAAGATGTCCACCACATCCACATCTGGTCGTTAACGCCAACCTATCCGTTACTGACGCTGCATGTGAATCTGAAGCAAGATAGTGATTACGTCCTGGCCTTACAACAAATCAAGCAGGTATTGGTAAAACGATTCAATATCCAGCATTCCACGGTACAGTTGGAACTGGAACACTGTATTGATCACCACTGAATTACAGTGAAAATCCCAGTACCCCACTGCGCTGGCAGTGGGGTACACCTACTACCAGGATGCTCAGGAACTAAACGAGCTTGACCTTTGCTGCCTGTGGACCCTTGGGGCCGTTCTCAGTCTCAAACTCGACCTTTTGACCTTCTTGCAGTGTGCGAAAGCCATCCGCCTGAATGGCAGAGAAATGCACGAAGACATCTTTGCTGCCGTCAGCAGGAGTGATAAAACCAAAACCCTTTGACTCATTAAACCATTTAACAGTACCAGTACTCATGGAGAATAGACCTCATCTAACATAATTAATCAAAATGCGTATTGCTGGAAATCTCGGGTAAACACAGGCGTGATCTGGATGGGAGGTGCGTCTATATAAACCTTGACTATACAAGCAATGATGAAAGTTTAACTGAAATATAAAAAAAAGATACCAGTGCAAACAAATTACTGCAGAAAAACTGAATTGTATTTGGCAAGAATAATGCCATGTTTGTGAATACTTTTGTGTAGTATGTGAGACATGTGATGTATCACCGCACCATGGGGGGGCAGGCTAATCAATTGTGACTCCCGCTTGTGCAATGTGTTGCCAATATCTGCAACAAAAGTTTACAACAGGCTTACTGATGGTGCGCTACGCGTGCACGCTTACTGCCAGGATAACAGGACTTTGGCCAGTCCCAGCAGGCTGATTAAAATTAATATGCCACCTACCATCCGTTTGAACTGTTGATCGTTTTGCATGATGTTGTCATGCGCTTTAAGCCCCAGAAAATGACCCACTGCAGCGACCGGCAACAGCATTAATGCTGTCAGAAAATGCAGGTTTACGCTGAGCAAGGTAAAGGTGGTCATTTTGATAGAGACGAGAATGAACCAGAGCACGAACAGGGTATTGCGCAGCTGCCTGCGGCTGACATTGCGCATAAACACGGCAACCATGAGGGGGGCGCCGGTCAATGAGGTGCCGGCAACATAGCCACCGAAGATCAACAGCAGTTGATCAACCCAATGATGGTGACTGTGGATGCTCCAGTTCATTACCCAGATAACGGCATAGAACAGGGCGATGCCATAGATGAACACCAGTAACCAGGCATTTGGTAAATTGACCAGTCCAAAGACACCGACCACGGCGGCAGGTACAATCAGGACCCCGGCCTTGCGCAAATAGGCCCAGTCCACATCATGCAGGCGGGTGCGTAACGTCAACCCGGAGAAAAACAACAAATGGGTGCCAATGATCGGTAACCAGTAGATGGGTCTGTCTTCGATGAACAATAATAAAGGTAGACCCAGTGCAGCACCGCCAAAACCGAGACCGGATCGTACAAATCCTGTCCAGACAAAAAGCAGCCCAATGAGGAAGATCTCAGGGGTAGAAAACTGGTTTAGCATGGTATTGGCAGCAACAAACGGCCTCCCATTTTAAACTGGCGACCGGAGATGGTCGATAGCTTCCAATACTCGGCAAGTGCTATCGTGGCACTCCGGTCCGGGATGGCTGAGACAGCTACCTGGTC
>JBECKZ010000267.1:0-3507 GCA_040235555.1 Thiohalomonadales bacterium
GCCCAGGCCGCAGAACAGGTGTATGGCTGGCAACTGATGACCCAACAGGAACGTACTGAATATCGCACTAAAATGCGCAGCCTGAAAACAGCAGAAGAACGAGAACGTTTTCGTCTGGAACATCATAAAATGATGCAGGAACGCGCCAAGCAGCGCGGCGTGACCTTACCTGATGTCCCCGGGCCTCATAAAGGTATGGGGCCAGGCAATGGCATGGGACCTGGTAAAGGTCCTGGTAAATGCGGTGGTGGTGGTCGATAAATCGCAGCCATCTTGCAAACAAAAAGGGCCGGTTTACCGACCCTTTTCCTTTTTTGACTATTAAATTTTGCAGGCTAGCTTGCCATCCTCTGTGGTAATTTCAGTTCACACATGCTCTCCGTATAAACCGGGCATAGAGCTTGTCTGTGCGAAATATTGACAGTAAATACACTGCCCTTTCCCTCCTCGCTGTTCACCTGGATGGTTCCTCCCAACATTTCCACATAACGGCGGGTAATCGCCAAACCAAGACCGGTCCCTTCGTATTTGCGCGTCGTCGAATTGTCTGCCTGCATAAACGGATCGAAGATACTACTGACTTTTTCCGCCGGAATGCCGATACCGTTGTCCTTAATCTGTATCGACATTGCAGGATACCTTAGATTACCACTCTGCTCGACAATCACATGAATATCACCGGCTTCGGTAAACTTATTGGCATTACTCAACAGGTTGATCAAAATCTGTTTGAGTTTCAGCTTGTCGGTATTTATCTGGTATTGATCAAGCCGAAGCTCCAGCACGCAATGGTTCCCTCGTTTTTCCAGCAGTGGTTGCATCCCTGTCATGATGTCTTCGAAAAAGACCCTGATATCGAAGCATTCAGGATTGACGTTGATTTTGCCTGACTCAATCTTCGACAGGTCGAGAATCCCGTTAATCAAACCCAACAAGTGATTGGCAGAACGGTGAATCTTGCTGAGATCTTCGGCGGCCTGCTTATTGCCATCTGTAATTGCATCTTCCTGCAACATTTCACTGTAGCCGATTACCGCGTTCAACGGGGTACGTAACTCATGACTCATATTTGCCAGGAAGTCACTCTTGGTTTTGTTGGCCAGGGTTGCCTTATATAATGCATCTTCAAGTCGTTTAAGTAATGCCGCCACATAACCCGGCAACAACACTAACCAGATTAACATCCCGATACCCAGTACCAACTGCTTTTGCCAGTATGGGCTTAGCAATAACACCATAGCAAAACCGATCACACATACGATATTGGTGGCAAATAGATAGTTGCGGCCATAACGCAGACCATTGGCAATGGTTACCCATAAGTAACCGCCGAAAAACGGCGTTGCCGTCTCACCTGTCATTATCAAAGCAAAGGTAACAGTGCCAGCATCTGCCAGGATGCTGATGCCTCGACGAATGACATTCGGGCCCGGCCAGATCAGATTGGATAGCCACTGCAATAAGGCATAGGCAAAATAGACAAAGGCCAGATAAACGATGGTTTGCTGCCCATATGGCAGATATTGCTTGATGTGGAGCTTTACCAGCAGGTAGATCAGGACACCCAGCGCCAGAAACATCCTGACAACGGCGGCGCTCGCATCATCACCGCCACGCTCCATCTTCGCAAGCAGATGAACGATTGCAACCCGTACAGGTTTAGTGACATTACTCCACATTCGTATTATTCATTAATCGGGAAATTTTGCTGACCAGCCGCTTGAAATCCACTGGCTTGGTATCATAATCATCGCAACCTGCCTGCATGGCTTTATCTGCATCTCCCGTCATGGCATGGGCAGACAATCCGATTATGGGGATTGCAGCAGTCAATTGACCGGCTTTCAGCTGGCGCGTCGCTTCCCAACCATCCATCACCGGCAGGCTCATGTCCATCAAGACCAGGTCCGGCAACAACTCCCCGGCCTGTTGCACACCCGATGCACCATCTACTGCAACAACAACATCATAGCCATGGCGAAGCAATCGCCGCGATAACATGTCGCGGTTTAATTCATTGTCTTCGACTAAAAGTATCCGATACATATGCTGTTTGTTTATTGGGATTTGACCAGCGACGCCATGTCCTGGTAGGAGAATGCCTCTTCTTCATCCCTGAATTCTTTCTTGATTCGGATAAATTGATCTTCACAATTTAGAAAGGCTTCGACGATTCTCGGATCAAAATGCTTATCGGTGCCCTGCACGATGATCTCGCGGCTTTTTTCATGTGAAAACGCATCTTTATAACAACGTATCGATGTCAGCGCATCATATACATCCGCCATGGCGAGAATCCTTGCTGACAAGGGGATAGCGTCGCCTTTCAATCCAAATGGATATCCAGAGCCATCCCATTTTTCATGATGCGACTCAGCAATTTCGATCCCCATGCGAATAAATTCATTGCCAGGGTGTTTATCGAGTACGGCTCGCAGTGTGTTCGCACCAATAATGGTGTGACTTCGCATAATCTCCCATTCACTGTCGGTCAACTTGCCCGGCTTCAACAAAACGCTATCAGGAATACCAACCTTTCCGATATCGTGGAGAGAGCTTGCTGCGTAAATACACTCAATGTATTTCGGTGTAATTACATTTTTAAACGGCGCGGTTTTCGCCAGGTATTCAGACAATACCCTGCAGAATATCTGCATACGATCCAGGTGTGCCCCGGTTTCAGGGTCTTTGGATTCAGCGAGCTTGGAGGTGGCAAAGATCATCGACACCTGTGCCGAGGTAATTTCCTTTACCTGCATCTCCACCTTGTGTTTAAGCTGCTGGTTATAACCCTCCAGCTCATTTCGGTATTGTTTGTCGCGGTCGTAAAGCCGTTTCTTGTTCAGTGCATTGTTTACCCGCGCCCGTAACAGCACAGAATTAACCGGCTTGGTCAGGTAGTCATCGGCACCGGCTTCTATGCAGCGCACGACGCTTTCCTGTTCTTCCAGGGCAGAGACCATGACAACGGGTATGTGTTGCCACTGTTCGGTCTTTTTAATTCTTTCCAGGACTTCGTAACCGTCCATCACCGGCATCATGACATCGAGCAAGACCAGATCGACGATGAAATTTTCCAGGACCCTGAACGCCTGTTCTCCGCTTTCTGCCTTGTAGGTGTAGAAACCATCGCGTTCCAGCCGACGGGTAATGGCTTCAATATTCAGCGCATTATCATCGACAACCAGAATGTTCATCGTGTTGGACATAGAGTCCCCCTAGAATGGACAAAAATGCGTTCCTGGGAGCAGAACACCATATATATCGAACAGCCTGAGGGTGACCTTTAAATCCGACTAAGTCGCTGAGATATATAGAATTGTTACTGGCTGTTTAACCTGTTGAATTGCCGGAAAGAACGGGGTGTATAAGGTTATTCTAACTTAGCTTGTGCGAGCGCACGTCGAGGGAGAAAGTTTTCAGCGCGGCGATGACATCCTCTGAGAGCGACTGACTCAGACTCTTTTGCATCAGGTGAAATGCCTGTTCGGCACTGTGCAATCTGGT
>JBECKZ010000048.1:0-63699 GCA_040235555.1 Thiohalomonadales bacterium
GGTCTCGACAATCCTTTCCCGGCTAAGGGGCTTACGGGGTTTGCGGGATTTTGCTGGGCGGGAATTTTTTACCATGCACTAACTTTACATTGTAAAGTTTACGGTGTAAATTACTTTACACCGTAAAGTTGACATCCCGTCACTTCGGTTCTGACCAGAAGGAGCCGTTTTATGAACCCGATGACCCGTTTGATGAGTTTCGTGCTGATTGCGTGCAGTGCCGTGTTTGTATCAAATACCAGCCTGGCTGCCAGCTCCCCCCCGGCGGCGGCCGAGTTTTATCCCCTTGTCGGGCATTGGCACGGTAATGGTCAGCTTGCCGAATCGGGACAGGCAGCGGTCAAACTGGCGCTGAAGCTATCTTGCCAAAAAGTCTCTTCAGGCTGGGCGGTGCGTTGCGCCATGCAGGCCAGGAACAAACAGATGCTCATGACGGAATCCGACCTCATGGGGGTGGATCCGGTGACTGGCCAGGCCCACTGGTATGCCATCACCAATCAGGGTGAGACCCACGATCACCTCGCCGCCTGGCCCAATGCGCATACCATGAAGGCGCATTATGACTGGACCCAGGATGGCAAACATATGCATGAAGACATAACCTTTAACCTCAAAGGCAAACATGCCATGACGTTTCAGAGTGTGGTCAGCGTGGATGGCAAACAGGCCGGTGAATTTAGCGGTGAACTCAAAAATTGAGCCAGTAGACAAAGGGGCGGAACTCCGTAACCGCCCGGAACTTTTTCTCAGCCAATGCAAGCTGGAGGCAGGGACATGAATCAGCAACTCGACACACTCATCAATCAGCACGATGCGGTGGAAGCTGCGGCCTATCGCGAACTGTTTGCCGCTGCACCGGCAGACATGGCCCGGTCGCTGAATATGCAAATTCGCGAGATTGCCGATGCAACATGCATGATAGCACCCGGGCTTCCCACACCGATATTTAATCGTGTGATCGGACTGGGTAACAAAACTGTTGCTGATAAAACAGTAATAGAGGAAATCATCTCTGTATATCGTGAAGCCGGGGTAAGCGATTGGTGGTTGCATGTGTCACCCGGCTCGCATAATGCACAACTCAGTAAACTTTTGGCTGTGCATGGTTTTGCCCAGGCTGAACGGAAGGCCTGGGCAAAAATGCTCCGCGACAATTCACCACCTGCGCCTGTTTCCACCGAGGCGCAAGTCGCGTTGATTGCGGGGGGTGAGGAAAATGCCCTGGCCGACGCGATCTGCGATGCTTTCGATATGCCAGCTGCGATGACGCCGTGGTTTGTTGCCCTGGCAACACGACCGAACTGGTGTGCCGTGCGTGCTAAAGTAGATGGCAGGATTATCGGAGGCGGTTATCTGCATCTACAGGGCGAGTTTGCCTGGCTTGGTGCCGGTGGTGTGCGTCCACAGGCGCGTCGCCTGCACGCGCATCGGGCGTTAATGACGTTACGGATTCAACACGCCATTGATGCCGGTTGTACGACACTGTTTACCGAGACCGGGGAGGCGATGGGTGATGAACCCAACCCGTCTCTGCGTAATATGTATGCCTGTGGATTTGAGCATGGTTATTCACGCCTAAATTATGCGGCACCGAATTAGTTCTGCCTTAACCGGCGTTCCTGGGTTGGCAGTGAACGTGAGCGGAAATCATGTTTTTATTTTCTTGAGGTAATTTACTTTGTATATTGTTCCGCAAGAATAGATTGATAAAAGTCAAGGAGTGACATAGATGCAAGACACAGTACTGGGAAAGTCTGGCGGGTTCGCCATTATCGCTGGCTCGATTCTGTTATTTGTTTATTCCGCTTTGTTTACCGTTTTATTACCCATTGGTCATGGTCAATACGATTTTGTGCAGGTGGTGCTCAATCCGAACTGGACCCGGCTGGCCCTGATAGCCCTGCTTGGGATCCTGCTAATGATGATCGGATTCTACACTGTGTATGAGCGTCTACGGGTGAACGGCGGGCTGGTTGCTGCTTTGGGTTTTTTGTTTATCGAGTTGGCGTATCTGCTACAGGCCTGCAAGGTGACCTGGGAATTGTTTGTCTATCCCGTGCTTGCCACGCATACACATTCGGCATTTATTCTGGGTGACGGCATTCTCAAACAGGACCCGGCGGTGACGATGTTTCGTACGATCTCCTCGCTGACCATCTTGATCGGCATAATCCTGTTTTGTCTAAGCCTGTATCGTTCCGGGAAGTTTCCAAAAACGGCAGCGATCCTAATCTTTATTGGTGCGCTGGTGTATGGTCTTGGACCATTGTTATCACTGTATGCCTCCATTGCCGGAATCCTGACCCTCGCTATCGGCTGCGCCATGCTCGGTGTGCGTCTATTTAAACCGCAAGCTGTGTAATCATGGCGTAACCGTTCCACGCACTCCCGCGACCATGCCCTGTAACAGTGTGCATGTGTGGATATTTATAAACCCCGCTGAGATAAACAGCTGTGTCACCTCTTCAGTCCGCAGTTTCCTGGCAGCGTCAGCCCACAACAATAAGGTGCTGGCGGAGAAACCTAGTAAGCCACGTGTCTGAATAAATTCGTTCACCGTTACCCTATGCATCTCGGGCGTGGGAAATAAACAGGATACGCTACCGTTTGCAGTGGTCACCCGCCGCATCTCTCGGAGTAATGTTTGCGATGAGTCAACCACGTTGAGTAAAGAAGCAGCGAGGGTGAGATTAAACTGTTGTGACGACCAGGGCAGGTGCAGGGCATCGCCGATAACAAATTGCAGATGATCTGACACATGGTGTCGTCGTGCATAACGGATTGCTCGTGTTGAGCGATCCAGGCCGGTGACGCGATGACCATACCGCGCTATGGCGGCACTGAATCCGCCGCTGCTGCAGCCCACTTCCAGTATTCGTGTGTCTGCCGCCGGTTGCAGCCAGGTATACCAGTCTCTCAACATGGCCTGGTACCAGTTGAGGCCATAGAGTTGATTGAAAAAGGCGTGCGGTTGTATTGCCAGACGTAGCAGGTTATACAGCCGCCAGCCTCGGTATGAGAACTTGTTCATGCGTGAACGGTTTGTGCCAGTGTGGTGCGGGGGCGCCAGCGCCAGAGTAATGTTGCAATCACAACCGCATTGAACATGGGATACACCGACAGGTTGAGCGACACGACACCCGTCAGCGTATAGAACAGGCCGACACTGAGATCGACCACCTGGATCAGGACCATATTATAAATCCAGAAACTGTGGCGTTCGGGGTCGTGCGCGATCACGAACATACCCAGGCCGTAGGCGAGAAAGCGTGCGGCCAGCATGCCCGGTGGATAGTTGAGATCGGGCGCCTCTGGTGAGTGCCCATCCAGTGCAAAAAGGCCTGCGGGAAAAACAGATAGGCCAGTCCCAGAATGATCTGGACCAGGCCCACAATCACGAGTAATACTTTGAGTTTCATGCTGTCATCTCCTTGCGTTAGACTGACTGCAGGGATGATATAAGAAGTCATTGATAACATTGAAGTAGTTACCAATACCATAGCGGGTTACCAAAAAGTTAGCTATGCCAACTGAAAACAACAGTGGAACTCCGTGTAACGATACCTGCCCGGTACGTAAGACCGCTGACATCCTTGAACACAAGTGGGTCACCCTGATCATTCGTGATCTGTTAAGTGGCAAAAAGCGGTATTCCGAGTTGGCAACGTCACTGGCAGGAATCAGTGCCAAGGTTTTGAGTGAACGTCTCCAGCAACTGGAAGCAAATGGTTTGATTACACGCACCGTGTATCCTACAGTACCACCATCAACGGAATATCAATTGACTGCACTGGGACAAAAACTCGAGCTTGTGATTCGCGCGATGCAGGAGTTTGGCAGTCAGTTATCTAATATAAGGACAAATTCTGCTGATTAAGTAAAGGAGTCATCACAATGGAACGTGATCAAGCTGTGCTGAGCCATGCCCAGGCCAAACATTTTCATGATCACTTCAGCAGCAAACAGGACAGCCTGGGATTTTACGAAGACAGGACATTGGCTGAACTGATTGCGCATGCCGGCCTCGAGCAGGCGCATCGTGTGTTTGAACTGGGGTGTGGTACCGGGCGAGTTGCCTTACGCCTTTTGGTGTGCCCTCTGAAATCCTGATCGTCACACTTCGACAATGATGCAGTACCGTCAGGCTAAATACACGGACCATGAACTGATCGCGCATTTACATGCCGATAGCTGGCGCCGAACCTATCGTGGCCTGTTCACTGATGCATTTCTCGAACATGAAGCTGATGCCGATCGTGTGCGTGTCTGGGCGCAACGTCTGAAGACACCCGCAGCCAATCAGGCCGTATTTGTTGCCGAGGCGAATGGGGTGATACAGGGATTTATCTGTCTTTACGGTGGTGACGATCCGCAGTGGGGATCGCTGATCGATAATCTGCACATTTTGCATGGTGAAAAGAGGCAGGGTTTGGGCCGCAACTTAATGACCCGGGCCTTTGACTGGTTAATGGACGGGTATGCTGGCTCGTCAGTGTACTTGTGGGTGATGGAAAACAACCAGGCTGCACGCTGTTTTTATGAAAAGCTGGGTGCGGACAATGCTGGTGTAATTGACAAGCCCAACCCGGTTGGCGGCGGTTCGGCGCGCAACTGCCGTTATGTCTGGGACTCGCCGCTACAGTTACGCAGTACCCTGGCAAAGTTCCGGGCTTCATAGCCCGGCTGTGGGCTGTGCGAACATATTAGCGCTGGTATAATGCCGTCGCTTTCTCTATGCTATTCAACCGCTTATCAAACAAATAATCGTGACTCGCTATCCATGAATCCCTTGGCGCAATTCTTTCGCATGTTGTTTATCAGCTGGGTATTATTGCGCCATGGTCTTGACGACCTGATTCTGGCCAGTCACCTGTTCCGGCCGGTACGCTGGGTACGTTATTTCCTCCCCTGGCACTGGATGCTGCGCCGGCAGGCGTCGCGTGGTGAGCGTATCCGGCGCGCGTTGGAAGACCTCGGTCCGATCTTCGTCAAGTTCGGCCAGATCCTCTCAACTCGGCGTGACCTGTTACCCGATGACATTGCGATTGAGCTGACACGTCTGCAGGACCAGGTGCCACCGTTTCCCGATCGTCTTGCCCGTCAGATCATTGAACAGGCCTTCGGTAAATCGGTGGAACAACTGTTTGCCCAATTCGAAGCAACGCCCTTTGCTTCCGCCTCCATTGCACAGGTACATGGTGCCGTACTGCAAAATGGTAAATCGGTTGTCGTCAAAGTGCTGCGCCCAAACATCCTGCCAGTGATCCAGCGCGATATCAGTTTGTTGTATGTCATCGCTGGCAACATCGAGCGTTATTGGGAGCCGGCACGGCGTCTGCGGCCGACTGAAGTAGTGCAGGAGTTTGAAAAGACGATTCTTGATGAACTTGATCTCATGCGTGAAGCCGCGAATGCGGCACAACTGCGGCGGAATTTTGCCGACGCCACACTATTATATGTGCCTGAAGTGCATTGGGAGTACACACGCAAGAATGTCATGGTGATGGAGCGCATTCATGGCATACCTATCAGCAATATCGACGCGCTCAAACAGGCCGGAATCGATCTGCGCAGACTTGCCGAACATGGTGTAGAGATCTTTTTTACCCAGGTATTTCGCGACAGCTTTTTTCATGCCGACATGCACCCGGGAAATATTTTTGTATCGCGCGAGGGACGTTATATTGCAGTGGATTTCGGGATCATGGGTAGCCTTCATCCCACTGATCAGCGTTATCTTGCCGAAAACTTTCTTGCCTTTTTCAACCGTGATTACCGGCGCGTAGCGCAATTGCATATCGATTCTGGCTGGGTGGCCAGGGATACACGTATCGATGAGTTCGAGGCGGCGATCCGTACTGTGTGCGAACCAATCTTCGACAAGCCACTGAAAGAGATCTCCTTTGGGCATTTGTTGATACGCCTGTTCCAGGTGGCGCGTCGTTTCAACATGGAAGTGCAACCGCAACTGGTCCTGTTGCAAAAGACCTTACTTAATATCGAAGGTCTCGGCCGTCAGTTATACCCGGACCTTGATTTGTGGAAAACAGCCAAACCATTCCTTGAGCGCTGGATGGCTAAACAAATTGGCCCTGGTGCGATGTTTCGTCACCTGCGAGAGAATGTACCGTTATGGGCCGAGCGTCTGCCTCAATTGCCCAACCTGGTATACGACGTCTTTAACAAGGTCAAACATGGTGAGTTCCAGGTCACGCTCGAAGAAAAACAAATGCGACAATTGCGAGACGAGTTGCGGACCAATAATCGCCGTACCTATGGCGCCATTGTGGGCAGTGCCTTGTTGATTTCGGCGTCGACAATCTGGGCACTGGACGGGTTCCAGAAATTGATGGTGGGGCCGCTGCCGTTTGTCAGCATTGTCTTGGGCAGTTTTGGATTTGCGATCCTAATCGCCGCCTGGCCCCGGCGCTGAAACTTGATGTCAGGGATTGATGTATATATATAGTATAGACAGCGTCGCCTGATTAACTTCAACACAAATTCTCTGGGTTGCCATGCAAAACAAAACCACCCCCAATAATCCCGCTGATCTCGTAATCTCAGCCATTCGCGATTTTCTGAAGCTCGAATCTGCCAGCGGTATTCTGCTGATCGGCGCCATGGCCCTGGCCATGATCATGAACAACACCGCACTCGACGGTTTATACCAGGCCATCATCAAGACCCCCATCGCCGTTCAGATTGGTGCATTGATCATCGATAAACCCCTGTTGCTGTGGGTCAACGATGGTTTGATGGCACTGTTCTTCTTTACCGTGGGCCTGGAGCTCAAGCGTGAAATTCTCGAAGGCGAGCTATCCAAACTATCCCAGGTAGCATTACCGCTCGCGGGTGCGCTCGGCGGTATGCTGGTGCCCGCCCTGATCTATGCTGGCATGAATCATCAGGACCCGGTCTTGATGCGCGGCTGGGCAATTCCGGCGGCCACTGATATCGCCTTTGCATTGGGAATTCTCATGTTATTGGGCAAGCGGGTACCCAATTCGCTAAAAATCTTTTTGATCACACTCGCGGTATTCGACGACGTCGGTGCGATCATCATCATTGCCATTTTCTACACCCACGAGCTTTCCTATGTATCGTTGATCGTGGCAGCGTGTAGTATCCTGGTGCTGGTAATGATGAACCTGCTGCGTGTCACCCGCATCTCGGCTTACGCTATTGTCGGTCTGGTCTTGTGGGTCTCGGTACTGAAGTCAGGCGTGCACGCCACCCTCGCCACAGTGATCATGGCGTTCACCATTCCGCTGCGTACCAACAAGCCGGCAGAACGATCACCATTACACCAGCTGGAAAATGATCTGCATCCCATGGTGGCGTATTTTGTGTTGCCCGTGTTTGCCTTCGCCAATGCCGGCGTTAACCTGGAAAATCTCAGCGTCGACAGCATTACTCACCCGGTGCCGATTGGGATTGCTCTGGGTTTGTTTTTGGGTAAACAAATCGGTGTCTTCAGTTTTGCCTGGCTCGCAATCAAAACCGGTATTGCCAGCAAGTCCAGGGACATCAGTTGGTTGTCGTTGTATGGTGTTGCTATCCTGTGCGGAATAGGTTTTACCATGAGCCTGTTCATCGGGACCCTGGCCTTCAGTGCCGGTGATCTGCCGACGAATATTGATGAACGCCTCGGTATCCTGCTCGGGTCAGTATTCTCGGCAATCGGCGGTTACTTTTTATTACGCTACAGCCTGAAGCGGGACCAGAAAGTGAAGAACGACCTGGAATAATCTTAATCTACATAACGGGACCTGGTAATAAAGTCGTGTAGAACCGCTCTTTAATACCCGCAGAATTGGTAACCTAAATTTACAAAATATCCTAAGCCGTTTTGGCGCAAATGCGATATTGTTAGGCCTATTTATACGAATCGCCTGTTCAGGGAACGAACGCATCGGGGGAGTCAATGGCGCCATTTCCTAATTCACCAAAACCACTATCTAATTTTGTCACTCCAAAAATCCAGTCCATGAGGCTTGGGGCGGCAGTCGGCCCAAAACAACCCAACCATCGCGCGGATGTCCTGCTGGTGCAGCAACTCCTGAACAACCTGATTGTGGATCTTGATCTGGGACCGCTTGAAACGTTACCTGAGAGCGGGATGTACGATGCGGTTACCGGTAAAGTGATTAGGGCGGTTGAAGATCGTTATTTTAATGGGATGGCTGATCCACTGCATAGGGTATTGCCCGATAGTGACTTGTTTCATTTCCTGGTCGACGTGCATGAGGGGATAGCATACTTACCTTTGCAGCCCCATAATCTTAGCCGCGAAATGTATGAACTGGCAGTGAAAATGGTTCCGCTAGGTGCAGATAGACTTGTACATGCAAGTATCCTACTCCAGGGTACGATCCGCACGTATCTTCCTAGTATTCTCCAGGCCCTTTCAGATAAACAGTTGAATGATGCAGATATGCTGTTGATGGCGCTTGCTACTATACGAGCGGAGTCTTCTGGTTTTAAACCAATCGATGAAATGCGCTCTAAATACAATACATCGCCTAAAGGGACACCAAACAGACATGATTTTGATCTATATGACAATAAGAAAAAGCAATTAGGTAATTTGGGTAGTCCTGATGGTGCCTCGTTCAAGGGTCGAGGTTTTGTACAATTGACAGGGCGCATAAATTATCTACATATCGGGCAACAGCTTGGTTTAGGTAATTTGTTAATAAAACACCGGAAAAAGCCGATGACCCAAAGATTGCCGCAGACGTCCTTGCACAGTTTCTTAAAAATCACGAACATGCTATCCGGAGTGCATTAAAAAAAGGAAATCTTGCGCATGCGCGTAGATTGGTGAATGGTGGGTCACATGGCCTGGTAGAATTCAGCAAGGCATTTAATATAGGTAGAAAATTTCTTCATTTGGCGGTGATTAAGCGCACACATAAAAAATTAAAACCAACACAACACAAGCAGCATAAGGCGAGCATTCCCCATCAACCTGCTGGAGTACATCCTTGAAACGAACCATAATGCGGATTTATACTTTTTTCTTATTGAGCGTTATCTTTCCGTTTACCTGCTTTGGTCAAGAAAATACCTGTCAGCCTCAAATCTCAGTTACGCCGTCACAGACTGGATCTTCAGATCGGTATGTCATAGCGGCTGATCGTTCTACAGATGGCAAATTGCTTATCGTGGGAATCGCCGACGGTGGTTATAGTGGCATGTATACATTTAGCTTGCCGGACGGGAAACTGCTATGGAAAAAACCTTTCAGCAATCCGCCTGGGGTGATTGTCCTGAGCCCGGATGGCCAGGCCGTTGCAGTTGCGTTTGGCTATCGGGAAGGTAACTGTCCACACCTAGAGCTTCTGAGAACAGCTACTGGTGAGGTACTTACTAAACTGGAAGATCGTGCAGATTTGTCGAGCCTTATGGCCGATAGTGCACAAGATGTCGCCTTCAGTCATGATGGCAGATTGCTCGCTGCTGCGCTGAACAATAATGTGCGTGTGTGGGTTGTTGCAACGGGTAAAAATTACGTCAGTATCGAACCTCCCGGTTTTGATACTCGCAAGGGCATAGATACAATTCAGGACATTACATTTTCACCGGATGGCCAGTACCTGGCAGGGACTGGTACAAATAAGTCAAACGTTTATATATGGCATTTACCTGATGGTAAACTTGTTCATCAGGTTCCTGTTTCATCGGAACCTGGTGTGTTATCCGGCGTGATATACAATAAGGCTGGATCAGTCATTGCAGTGGGCTCAACAGGGCCAACCAATGTCTATCATCTGGAAAATAATAAATTCTCTAAGGTATGTCGCATCCCCAACCCAGCTGATCATATCTTGGGTCCTATTTTCTTTGATGTAGACAATAATCTTTGGGTGCGGACACTCAAAGACGTACAGTTGTGGCGGTGCAAAATGGGGAAAGATGCAAAAATGATCCGCTCTGAAAATGGAGGGGATGCATATATTGCAATCTATAAATCTAATGTGAGTTTTGTAACGTTAGTACAATCTACTAATTGGCAGAAAAATCCAGGCGCAGAATCAAAGCTTAGACTAATAGATATAGCGACTAAAAAAGCAATTGCCTCCGTTATCCTGCCGGGGCGTCCAACTAATTAAATCGTTAATGCTGTATATGGCGGTAACGACCTTCTCCCATGTGCTCTCGTATATTCTTAAAACGTTTAGCGATACTACTTAGTAAAGTTTTACTTTTGTGTTTTGCCTTTCCACTGTCCTGTTACAGCCAGAATAATACTTGCCCAGTGGATTTACATATTGCAAATCCTCAAGGCGGTTCCGATGGTCGCTTTGTTACGGATGCGATTCGGTCGCCTGATGGTAAGTTGCTAGTTGTGGGGATATCCGATGGCAATTTTAGCAGGATATATGTGTATGCCTTACCTGCTGGAAAACTGCTCTGGGAGAAGTCCTTTCTCAACCCGCCTGAGTCAAATGTTCTTAGTCCGGACGGGCAGATCGTCGCCGTGGGTTTTTACTACCTGGGAAATAAATGCCCGCATATAATGCTTCTGCGGGCAGTCACGGGCAAAACGGTGGTCAAACTTGAAAATCGTGGTGAGATCTCGAGTCTGCAGTCAGACGGGGTGGGGCCCATCACATTTAGTCATGATGGAAAGTTGCTAGGTGCGGCATTGCAAAATGAGGTGCGCGTATGGGCGGTAGCAACAGGTAAAAATTATATCAGTATCGAACCGCCGGGTTACAACACACGTAAAGGTATAGATGAAATTCAGGACATCACGTTTTCGCCGGACGATCACTATCTGGCAGGAACAGGTACACATCAATCAAAGTTATATATATGGCATTTGCCTGATGGCAAACCGGTTCAACAGATTTCTGTGGCTTCTGAACCGAACAAGCTGACTGGTGTTATTTACAATGGTGATGGTACTTACATAGCGGTAGGTTCTATTGGGCCGACCAATGTTTATAAATTAAAGGGTAAAAAGTTTGTTACGGCATGTCATATTTCCCCATCTGCTGATGGACCCATTGGGCCTGCTGAATTTAATGTTGAAAATAATCTTTGGGTAATGACGCCTAATGGGATGCAACTATGGGGTTGTGCAAAGGACAAAAAACCACGAAAAATTCGCGATAATACAGTTTCGCACCCAGTCCAGGGTCTATACGTATTAAAGTCTGGATTTGCCGAATTGCGACAATCTGATGTTTGGCGCTTAAATCCCTACGCTGAGTCGACGCTCAGTCTTGTAGATATGGCATCAAACAAGGTGTTGGCGTCTGTTGCTCTGCCTGGCCGGCCAGAAAAATGAAGCTGTAGCTAAGATTTTATTTAAGAGTCTTGTTGTCTGAATGTAAATACCTTTGTGGCAAGAAATTGGCCGGTCGGTTAAATCTGATTTGTTTTGTGTTATCTGCCTCACTAGAATTCACTTGCGCCACGAATGCCACCGATCGTCGCGCTCATTACCGATCTCAAAAAATCACCTGTTAGGAATTCTCATTGATTCCTGGTTCTGCAACTAAGAACGATGTGATCAAGCTCACATTTTATACATGTGCTCTAAAGTGTCGAGACTGACCAGACCCTGACTATAGAAAGCGTAGCTCGGCATAAATCTCTTGCCGTGACCACAAATTGTTAGGCTGCGCCGGATTTTTTCGTGACGGTGATCAAAGAGCTGACAGAATAACCGGAATCATATCAGGCAAATTCCGGCAGTATAGTGTTTAATTGTTAACAATTGTTGTGAGAGGGATGAGGTCAGCCAGGCTAGGGAGGGAAAATTTCAACCAGAGAGTAATAATAATGTCTAAGCATACCAAGTCGAAGTACCTCTTCAGTTTATTCACTTGCCTTTTTACAGGTATTGCATATGCAGGAAATGTGGTATCTGAATTCGAACCCAATAACCCGATTGGAAGTCCGCAGCATCTGGTGGCCCCATCGGGTACTACCGTGCAGGCTTACCTTGGAAATAACGGCCCGGATGATATCGATTACTATATGTTTTATGCCAACGCGGGCGATGTCGTGGATTTGAATATTGATAATGGATATTATGGTGGGACGGAGCGCGTGGATCTGGTGATGTACATTTTTGATGCCGTCACCCACAAAAGACTTACATGGAATGATGATGAAACTTCAACAAACCCGGATCCCCGCATCCCAGATTTCACACCAGACACATCCGGTTATTTCATCGTCGCCGTAACCAACTATCCGCGCTATCTGAGCACAGATTCTAACGGGAATATAGTTGTTTCAAATCCAACAATTTATCACCACGGTGATTATGTCCTGAATGTTTCAGGGGCCACTACCAACGTTAAACAAGTCGCTATCAGGATCAATCCGGGCAGCGATTACATCTCGCCGATGCCAATCAATCCGCGCAGCCACGGCAAGATACCGGTTGCCGTGATGGGTGGGCCGGACTTCAATGTGAGCAGTATCGATACCAAGACCCTGACCTTTGGCTCAAATGGTGATGAAGCCAGTCTGAGCAAATGTAATCCGCAGCCCGTGGATCTCAATGGAGACGGCCGTCTGGATCTGATATGTCATTTTGACAACCAGGCCGCGAATTTCAATCTGACCGATGCTGTAGCTAAACTCCGTGGTGAGACAACTGATGGTGTCCAGTTTGAAGGCAGCGGCGATCTGAAAGTGACACCGATAAAGGGTCACGTTCATTGACAGATCATATTCAAGCACTGGCCGCGGCAGGATTTCCCGGCCAGTGTTTGAAGCTATTTGATCACAGGCCTGCTGTTAGCTGATTGGCCTTCGCTGTATAAGTTGCGTTTTACGTTGGTCGCCAGTGAAGGTGGCTGCTGCAAATTCGTATTACGTCCTCCCAGTTTTTGATTACCGGTCAATACCCTCCTATTGTGCCTAAATCTTGGTTAGTTACTGTCGATAACATTTGTTAACAAATGTAAAAAGATGACGCGTGATCATCGAGTAACTGGAGATCCTATGAGCACACCGCCATTTTCCAAATTACGTGCGTACCATCGTGTTGGCATCATGATTACCCTGCTGGCATTGCTGTTGCCACTTTCCAGGGTTTGGGCAGCCGATCTGAATCTGTATGTCCAGCCAATTGCCTCGATAGTGGAAACCGAACGTGCCTTCAAGCCCCTGGCGGAGTATCTGAGTGCAAAAACTGGCTATCACGTGCATGTTAAAACGGAGTCAAATTTTTTGACCTATTGGGAGCGTATGCGCCGGGGTAAGGATTTTGACCTGGTACTGGATGCAGCGCATTTCACTGATTATCGGGATAAACAGCAAGGCTACGAAGTGCTGGCAAAAGTCCCGGATACCGTAAGTTTCAGTCTGGTGACCAGTGGCAACCTGCTGTTATTTGATGCCAGTGAACTGATCGGCAAAACCGTGGCTTCTGCACCGTCTCCGAGCCTGGCAGGGGTGCGCATGGCACAAATCTATCCCAACCCCTTGCGCCAGCCCACACTGGTGCAGGCGGACAACTTTGAAGGCGCCCTGGATATGTTGCATCAGAACAAAATCAAGGCCGCCCTGGTACCAACCCCACTGGTGAACGGTGATAGCAGTGTGAATACCGTGATGACCACCGAGCCTGTGCCGCATATGGCCTTCTCGGCGTCGCCTCGTGTTGATGCGAAAACCAAAGAGTCGATTCGCAAGGCCTTGCTGAATGCTACCAACGACAAGCAGGGCCAGGTTATGCTGAATAAAATGCACTATGCGCGTTTTCAGCCTGCAAACAACGCCATGTACAATGGCTATGCGGATTTGTTAGAGGGTGTCTGGGGTTATACCAGTAGCAGTGTGGCCAGGCAGTAGCGGGCACAGTTGCTTATTTTTCTAACCCGCTATTTTGCGGATGTTGACTACGTTGCTGATTAATTTGGCGTTGGGCCGGGCAATGTAAAATCCCTGCACGTAATCCACGCCGCATTCCTTGAGCAGCTTTAACACATCAGGCGATTCGACAAATTCGGCAACGGTCTCTTTACCCAGCGTGTGGGCTATGTTGGTAATGGAGCGTATGATCGCGACGTCCATAGGGTCTGTCAGAATATCCTTAACAAACATGCCGTCGATCTTGATGTAGTCGACCGGCAGGCGTTTCAAATGTGAGAACGAGCAGTAACCGGTGCCGAAGTCATCGAGGGCAAAGCGGCACCCGAGTTTACTGAGTCGCTCGATCAGGCTGCAGGCGGAATGGATGTCATTGATGGCGCAACTCTCGGTGATTTCAAATAAAAACCGTCTTGGATCGATCTTGTATTTTTCAATCCCCTGTTGAAACAAGGGCACCACAATTTCCGGGTCCAGACTTTGCCCGGAGAGATTGATAGTGAAATTGATGTTTTCATTCTCTGGTCCCAGGTCAGCCATGTGCTTCATGGCCGCGTTAATGACCCACTGATCGATGTCACGCATCATGTTAAAGCGTTCTGCTGTGGGCAGGAAGGCATTGGGCGAGATAGGTTCGCCGTGACTGTTGTGCAGACGCAGCAGGACTTCATAGGTTTGGCAGCAGTTGTTGTTGGTCTTGACGATGTGTTCACACAGATTGCCTTCTTGTGGCAGGTCGTCAAGATCAACCTCATGTAGCGAAACAATGGGCTGGTAATATAACTGGAAATTGTCTTTTTCCAGGGCCTGGTGTAATCGTACGGACCAGCCTAATTCCATGTCCATGGCCAGCTTGTTGTCCTGTTCCTGGGTATACAGATGCGAGGAATTGCGGCCCTTGCCTTTGGCCACATGACAGGCGATGTCGGCATTGGACAGGACTTCACCGGGAGAAGAGGTCTGGTCACTAATCATCGCGATGCCAATGCTTGCGTGGATTTTGTAATTACGTTCATCACGCACAAAATCATAACCTGCCAGTACGTTGCGGAATTTTTCCGCGACAGCAAAAACATTGGTTTCATTCACATTACGTAACAGGATCCCGAATTCATCACCGCCGAGGCGACCGAGTATATCTGTCTGACGCAGTCGACCTTGGAGCTGATGGCCAACTTCGATCAGGAGTTGGTCACCGGCGGTGTGGCCGATAGTGTCATTGATGTATTTGAAGCGATCCAGATCAATGTACAGGAATGCGCTCTGTTCATCTCCACGCTTGAGGCGTTGCACTTCGTTTTCGAGCGCATCTTCCAGGTATTTGCGATTAAGCAACTTGGTCAGCGGATCATGATTGGCCTGCCATTTGAGTTCCTCTTCCAGCAGCTTGCGCACCGAGACATCGCGAAAGGCAATCACGGCACCCTGGTGTTTGCCATCAATGCGTAATGGAAAAATGGTCAGTTCGACTTGCAACGGTGAGCCGTCGAAGCGGGAAAAGATGGTTTCAATGCCACGCATCTCACGGCCTTCCTGGATGGCCTGCTCCAGGTAGTGCAGGTCACAGGAGTTGCAACCGTCGGCCTTCTGGGTTTCATGTTTATGGAAAAGGGTGTTGGCGTGCTGGCCGATGATCTGTTCCGCTTTATTATACCCGAGCAACTGACGCGTGGCCGGGTTGGTAAACGTGATGCGGCAATTCTTGTCCACACCGTACACACCATCACCCACAGAAGAGAGGATCCCTTCCAGCCGGGTACGTTCCTGATCGATGCGCTTGGTGATATGCACAGTGCGACTCATGGAGGCGACCCGTGCCCGAAACAAATCATCGGCCTCATTTTTAAACATGCACTCGACTGCACCGGCCGCCAGCGAGCTCTGGATCACCTTATCGAGATAGGTACTGGTTAGTACTGCCGGCATGATTGAGGCGGTATGAGGATTGCTGCGCAACTTGCGGCACAGGGCATCGCCATTTTCATCGGGCATAAAGTAATCGATGATGGCGATATCGAAGGAATCCTGTAGCGCCATTTCGAAGGCCTCGGTGGCGGAGGAGGCAGTCGTGGTGTCGTAGCCACACTTATCCAGAAGTTTGCGGAATTTGACCCGTGCCGTTGGCGAGTCGTCGACCAGTAACACCCGGATGTGGGTGTTCATGTCGGGGTCACAACAGGGTTCGTCCAACTGCTGGCTGAGCAGTTTGGGCAGCGTTTTGATCACGTCCTCGTAGGTGTCCCACATGATGAACGCGGTGTGGATTCGTCCGGAGACCCAGCCGAGCTTGGCAGAGTCGGCCTCGTGTGCCAGCACCAGCAAAGGTAGCTCGGCTAACGGGGCCTCACTCAGGCAGGAGAGTAGTTCGTCGATACTGGTATAGGTCTGGTTGGGCCAGCCTAAAATGACCCCGTCGTAATAGGATGCTGTTGCCATCCCCTGTAAATGTTCCAGGCCGGAATCGAAATCTGTCACGATATCGACTTCGTAGCCATGCCGGAGCAGCAGCTTGTGAAGAGCGTGACGCAGGGTCGCGGATTTTTCGATGAACAGGATTTTGCTCACGAGCATGGTGTCCTGGTGGTGCATCCATGCCTTGGTTTTGAACCTGCACCATCTTTGGGCAAAGTTCATTTATTGACTAAGGTTTTGTATCGGACTCTGCAGAACAGGACTTTAAGGTTATTTCTAGTACGGGATTATGGACGCTGCCTCGGACGAGGCAGCATCTGCTATATTAACTTATTGTTTTTTATCTATTTTCAAGGCGCTGTTGTCACCCGCCAGAAGCTTGGCATTGCGCTCCTTGAGCGAGGCGATGAGACCATCCAGCCCCTTCTGCTGGATCTCGCTGGCGAAACTGGTCTTGTAGGTGGTGATCACGGAGACCCCTTCAACGCTGACATCAAACACCTTCCAGCCTCGGCTTGTCTTGAGCATCTGGTAAGTAATGGGCACCGGTTTACCGGTCTTGGGTTTGACTTCGGAACGGACAGTAACCTGGCTACTGTCAATATTGCCCGGATCCTGGAATGTCATGAGTGACATATTGAGTTTTTCGTCGTGGGTGTTGAGGTATTCGCTCAGGGCCGAGGAATAAAACCGCAGCAACAGGGTACGGAAGGTCTTGATAAACTCGATTTTTTGCGCCTTACTGGCATTGTTCCAGCTGGGGCCCAGGACATACTTGGAAGCCGTGATGAAATCGATGTGCGGCAGCAGGATCTTTTCGATCAGTTCCTCGGTGAGTTGCGGCTTGCCCTTGATCCTGTCGCGATTGGCATTGAGCGCGTCGATCATTTTACTCGCCGTATCTTCCAGCAGGGCCTTGGGTGAATCGGGTGTATTGGCCAGTGTGTTGTGACTGATGCCAAGCACCAGGCTCAACAGCAGAACGGGCAGAAAATTTCTCAATAATTGTGGTTGGCGCATAAAACCCCCGGTTGTGAATTGCGGTACCTATTTAATACATACCGGCCCTCTTAGCAACTTGGACCGCCAGTATCGTGATCAGTTTATAGTTTCCTTGTGGTATTGTTGTCGGCCGTTTAGCCGGATTTCTACTATACTGCGCGACCCTTGCAGGAGGTAAATTGTGAGCCAGTTTGACACCAGCCGTGGCGGTTTTCCCCATGTGCGCATGCGTCGGATGCGCCGCGACAGTTTTTCCCGTCGCCTCATGCGCGAATCCCACCTGAGCTGCGATGATCTCATTTACCCCATGTTTATCCTCGAAGGTAAAAACCAGCGTGAGGCCATCAGCTCCATGCCCGGGATCGAACGCGTTAGTATCGACATTTTGCTCCTGGAGGCTGAACAATTACTGAACCTGGGTATCCCGGCGATAGCCTTGTTTCCGGTAACGCCGACCGAGTGCAAATCACTGGATGCCGCCGAGGCCTACAACCCGCAGGGCCTGGCGCAACGCGCGGTGCGGGCACTGAAACAGGCGCTGCCAGAATTGGGGGTGATTACCGACGTGGCACTGGACCCGTTTACCACCCACGGCCAGGATGGTCTGATCGATGATAGTGGTTATGTCATGAACGATGAAACTGTCGAGGTGCTGGTGAAGCAGGCTGTTTCCCATGCCGAGGCCGGTGCTGATGTGGTGGCGCCATCGGACATGATGGATGGGCGCATAGGTCAAATCCGTCAGGCGCTGGAGTCACAGGGTCACATTCATACCCGCATTCTGGCCTATGCTGCCAAATACGCCTCCAGTTATTACGGGCCATTTCGCGATGCGGTGGGTTCGGCGGCCAACCTGGGAGCCGGCAACAAATACACCTATCAAATGGATCCCGCCAACGGCGATGAAGCCTTGTGGGAAGTGGCGCTCGATCTGGAAGAGGGTGCCGACATGGTGATGGTTAAACCGGGCATGCCTTATCTGGATATCGTGTGGCGGGTCAAAGAGGCCTTCGGGGCACCGACCTTTGTCTATCACGTCAGTGGCGAATACGCCATGCTCAAGGCCGCCAGTCAAAACGGCTGGCTGGATGAGCGCGCCGTCGTCATGGAAGCCATGCTCGGATTCAAACGCGCCGGTGCCGATGGTGTCCTCACCTATTACGCCAAACAGGTTGCTCAGTGGTTGCGTGAAAAATAGCATAACGCTGTCCATGCCATACTTATATATATAGCGCGAGCACCATGTCAGATTTATTCGACTTCGAACAACGTCAGGATCAATACGGCGTGATGGGCAACCCGATCACACACAGCAAATCGCCACAGATCCATACCTTGTTTGCACAACAGACCCGGCAGCATCTGGTCTATACCGCTATCCATGTTGACCTCGGTGGCTTCGCCCAGGCCGTGGGTAACTTCGATGCCAGTGGCGGTAAAGGTCTGAACATCACCGTACCCTTCAAACAGGAGGCGTATGACCTGGTGGATGAGCGCAGTGCACGCGCGCAACGTGCCGGCGCCGTGAATACAATCAAGTTTGAAAAAGACAAAAGCTACGGCGACAATACCGATGGCGTCGGTCTCGTCAACGACCTAACACACAATCATCAAATCGACCTGCAAGACAAACACATTTTGTTGATGGGAGCCGGCGGCGCCGCGCGTGGTGTGCTGGCGCCGTTACTGGAATGCAAGCCTGCACTCATAGTTATCGCCAACCGCACACCCGATAAGGCGGTGGCGTTAGCAGAAGCATTTGCTGACCTGGCTAAAGTATCAGGTTGCGGCTATCACGAGCTGGGTGATCAGCAATTCGATATCGTGATCAATGCCACCGCCGCCAGTCTGCAGGGTGAGCTGCCACCGCTCCCCGATAACTTACTTGCCGACGGTGCAGTGTGCTACGACATGATGTACGGCAAACGCACCCCGTTTATGGAATGGGCCAATGCCCATGGTGCAGCCAAGGTACTCGATGGTTTGGGTATGCTGGTGGAACAGGCGGCGGAATCGTTTTTTATCTGGCGCGGCGTGAGACCTGAAACGGCACCAGTGATTGAAGAGCTGCGGCGCAATCTCGCGTTAAAATAGAGACATTCTTCATCGAGTAGTGCGTAAGTACTTAAGCACAAAACAAAGGTTGCCAAAAGCGATCATGTGGCGATTTGCGTTTAAGTTCTTTATTTTTCCGTACTAGTCATAGATGTCGGGACATTTGTGAAAATCTCACGTATGCATTTGACGATTTGCTTTGATGCTTGCTGATCGAATTGTGTCTGGCATACCAGCAATTGAGATGATACTTCCTGTATTTGCTTCGGGACGGGTTTGTGTTGCAGTTGACGTACGCAATATTCGAAACGGTAAATCCCATAGACGGTATCATTCAGTTTCGGGTAAGTGTAGGTATCATCGATGTTTTGATACATCTGGCGTAACAGGCGAGTGCTGTCCGGATACAACGGTGGCAGCGTTTGTAGCATGTCCTGTTTGGTTTTGCCTTGTTCACGCAGTTGTACCGCGGTGCGGGCAGCTTCCATTTCCAGCCGGCACTGGGACCTGATGGCCCGAGTCGATGGCTCGTGGGCGCAGGCACTTAGTGACATACCTGCGACAATGACGAGCAGGAGATTAGTCTTCATCATCGAGGGCAAAGACGCCTGCTTCGTAATCTTTAATGATTTTCAGCGCGGCCGCTTCATCGTCTGCGGCTACCTGGACCTGAATTAAATCGAATACCGGCAGTTCTCCCAGGCCACCCTGCAGATAATGTCCGGCAACATAGGCTTCAATGCCGTGTTGCTCCAGCAGGTTTTTGATCAGATGAGCTTCGGTCGTGGAATTGGCGGAGTAGACATTGACCATGAAATTATCCTATACAGCCGCGTATCCAGTTTAACACAGGCTTATTCAGCGAGTAATTTCCCCAGCTTGTGTTTGACCTCATCGCTGTCCCAGTCGATACCGCCAAACAGGGCGTAACGTATTCGTCCGTGCTTATCCACCACGTAACTGGTGGGGAAGGCAAACACACGCCAGGCCTTGAGTGCCTTGCCGTCACGATCCAGCACGATGGGGAAGTTGACATGGACTCGCTGTTGCAGGAATTTCGAAACCGTCGCCTTATCCTCTGCCATGTTAACACCCAGGATTGCGAATGGCTTACCTGTGAAGTAATCGGCGAGGCGTTGCATCGACGGCATTTCATGTACGCAAGGTGGACACCATGTCGCCCAGAAATTCACAAGTACCACGCGACCCTTGAAGTCTGCGAGGTCGAGAAGTTTGCCCTGTAAGCTGGGCAGGCGCAGGGCAGGTGGTTGAGGATTACCTTTGTATACTGCGAGCGTGTGATCCTTTTTTCCTTCTGGCACAGTGGGGGCAGCCTGAACCTGCACAGCCGCATGACGTGCCGCTTCGCCTTGGTTGCGTAAAAGTTGTATCGCAATGCGTAACCACCTTGCTAATGCATCCTTTGCCCGTGTCTCTTTGTCAGTTGCATCTGGCCGGAAGTAAAATCGATCACGCATATCGTGTAACGGCCACAGGTAAACATCGCTGCCACCTGTTTGCAGTCCGGCCAGGATTTGATCCAGTTTCCAGTACCACGGCGATTTGTCCGGCTGCAGGATTACCAGGGTTTGATTCGTTGCAAACGTAATCGGCATAAGTTTGCCAACCAAACCCGGATCCGGTGTTTCGATAAACAATTTGGGACTGATCAGGATGGTGCCGAGTAAAGACCGATCGGCCGGATGGGCCAATTGCCATTGGCGCACACCACGCAACACAGGTATGGCGCCACGACCACTACTGGCAACAATAATTTTTTTCCCAGTTTGAGTGGCGGCCTGAATGATCGCGGCAAAGGCCTGGGCCGGTATCCTGTCCATGTTGCTGGCTGTGTTCGGTAAAAAATAAGCTTCCAGCATATCTACGAGCCAGGTCTCGATCCCTTTTTCGGCAAGTTGTCGTACCAGTTGCTGGTCTATTTGTTGGGTACCCACTTCGCTCGGTTGCCAGATAAATAACAGATCGCCCTTGGCTCGGTGGACTTCTACCCCAATATCTGTATCACCGGCTTTTACAGTAAGGTCCTCGGCATGGGTGGGTAATACCATCAGCCAACACAGGCAAAATAGAAAAGCCGGGCAGATAATTTGGCGTAGAAGCAGGCGGCGTGTCATGAGAGAGGCGGGGTTTGCTAAAATGCGCGGCAGGTGGTTAAAGCCCATGTACATTATAGGAGCATATTAATGAGTCAGTGGCAATGCATGATTTGCGGATTTATTTATGATGAGGCAGCAGGACTGCCCGATGAAGGCATTGCTCCGGGGACGTGCTGGGATGACATTCCGGATGACTGGCAGTGTCCGGAGTGTGGGGTGAGTAAAAGTGATTTTGAAATGGTCCAGATTTAAGATGAAATCTGCCTAGCATCTTCTAGTTATGTCGAATTCCATTGTGATCATCGGGACCGGGCTTGCCGGCTATACCCTGGCGCGCGAGATCCGCAAGCGTGATGTGCAAATACCACTGAGTTTGATCACCCATGACGATGGTGCATTTTATTCCAAGCCCATGTTGTCCAATGCTCTGGGCAAGCACAAAACGCCCGACGATCTGGCAACGGCCAACGTAGAGAAGATGCGCGAAGACCTGGTGGCCGAGATTCTGGATCACACAACGGTCAAGGCGATCAATACCGACAAACATCAACTGGAATTGGATAACGGCAAAGTACTGGAATATGGTCAACTGGTACTGGCCGTCGGTGCACAACCGATCACGCCACCACTGCAAGGTACTGCAGTCGCCGATGTGTGTCATGTGAATTCACTTACTGACTATCGGCAGTTTCGTGAGCGCATCGCTGGCAAACACAGTGTGGCCATTATTGGTCCTGGCCTGATTGGTTGCGAGTTTGCCAACGATTTGATCCACGCTGGTTATGAAGTACACGTGATTGGACCGGATACGTGGCCACTGGATCGGCTGTTACCCGTGCAGGCCGGTTTTGCAGTCAAACAGGCTCTGCACGACATTGGCGTTCAATGGCACTTGCAATGCGCCGCGCAGCAAGTCAACAAAGCTGGCGATAAACACCAGGTCGTGTTGGACACTGGCGAACATCTTGAAGTAGACGTTGTCCTGTCCGCCATCGGTTTACGTGCCAACAATACTCTGGCGCAAGCAGCCAGCATGCAATTGAATCGTGGCATTGTCGTGGATCGGCTGCTCAAGACCAGTCAAGACGATGTCTACGCTCTGGGTGATTGTGCCGAGGTCGAGGGACTGGTGCTGCCATTTGTCATGCCGTTGATGCATCAGGCACGCGCCCTGGCGGCAACTCTGACTGGCGAAGCAACTGCAGTGAGCTATCCTGCAATGCCAGTGTTAGTCAAGACCACCAGTTATCCTGTGGTCGTCTCACCACCTTCGCAGAATGCGCAAGGTGAATGGATTGAAGAGTTGCTGGATGGCGGCGTCAAAGCCTTGTTTAAAGCCGACGATAAACTACTCGGCTTTGCGCTGACCGGTTCTGCCGTGACAGAGAAACAGGTGCTGACCAGGTTGGTCCCGCAAGTATTGAATTAACTCACTTTATCTTTACTTAGAGCCCCAGACATTAACAAACCCTTACTCTAAATTGAGAGAAGGGTTGTTATATCAAGCCGGTTACAAATTGCGGGCGTTGTAGTAGGCGAGCTCCGAGATATTGTGCCATTGCGTGACATTGTTACGGAATTTCCTGAATGAGGCATAGACCTTGGCGCTGTGTTTGTCCTTGGCTGCCAATTCCGTGACTACCTCATCGGAAAGCGTGTGTAATTTTTTCAACACGTCATTGGGGAACGGTTTGAGATTGACCTTGTGCGCATGCACGAGGGTTTGCAGGGCATCGTTATTGCGTGCGGTGTATTCCGCCAGCATATCCTGATTCGCCACCCGGCAGGCATTGGTGACAATGCTTTGTAGAGCCCTGGGCAGGGCTTCGAAAGCCTTTTTGTTGATAATGGCCTCCAGCGTGGTGCCTGGTTCATGCCAGCCCGGATAGTAATAATACTTGGCCACCTTATAAAAACCGAAGGCGAGGTCATTGTATGGACCAACCCATTCGGTGGCATCGATCGCACCGGATTGCAGCGAGGTGTAGATTTCACCGCCGGGCAGACTGACCGGCGTACCGCCAGCGCGCTTGAGCACTTCACCACCGAGACCAGGGATGCGCATCTTCAGCCCCTTGAGATCGGCCAGGGACTTGATCTCGCGGTTGAACCAGCCACCCATCTGTACACCCGTGTTACCGGCGGCAGCCGGGATCAGGTTGAACTCGGCGTAGAGCTCTTTCCACAGATCCAGACCACCCCCGTGATACAACCAGCTATTCATTTCCTGTCCGTTAAGGCCAAATGGGACGGCAGAAAAAAATTGTGCCGCCTCGGATTTACCTTTCCAGTAATAAGCCGCGCCGTGCCCCATTTCCGCATTGCCAGTGGAGACCGCATTGAATACTTCAAATGCCGGTACCAGTTCCTTGGCACCGTAGACCTTCACTTCGATCCGGCCATCGCTCATCTCGGTAATCAGTTTGGCCAGGAAATTGGCGCCGGTACCCAGTCCTGGAAAATTCCTTGGCCAGGTTGTAACCATCTTCCATTTATATTGTGCTTTGGCCTTTACTACATTCGAGACACTGAGGGCACTGCCGGCGATCAGGCTACTGGCACTGGCACGAGACAGAAATTCGCGACGTTTCATTTAAAATCCTCCAAAGAAATGAATTGCTTCACGCATGCGGTGGTGAACTTTTTTCCATGTTATTTCTATGTGGCGTAACGCACATTATCAAATATAACGTTGTATCAACAAGTTGAGCAATGCGTGTGAGATTCAACATGAAAAAGCTGCGCTATTTGCCAACTATATTTTTTCGAAAATTTTTCTCTGTATTCTGGAATGCGCTTAACTATTCTGCCATCATCATCACAGCACGACGATAGTGTACCTGTACGCCACTATCATTTTTATTTTATACCTTCGACAAAATTTAACTGTTAGGCGTAAAGGAAAGATGGGGCAATCGCTGTCGTCCTTACAGCTACGACTTTCATTCATTGCAGCTGGCAGTCTTGCACTATTACCGATTGTTGCGGATCTTGTGGCGATCAGTTTTGGTATGGTCGATGCCAGGTCTCTGCTCCATTCCCCGACACTGCCATATCAGATCACACTCTACCTTGCCCTGGTTTGTGGTACCGCCTGGTATTTTTATCGCTTCACTCAGCCGTTGTTACACTGGCATAGTGAAAATAATGATGGCCCCGGTCTGCCTGCGCCATTGAGCCAACATCTGCGCGGATTCACGACCCGTTATTGGTCATGTTTCCTGCTCGCTGTGCTGAGCATGCCGCTGTTCAGATATTTATATGATCTGTCTGCGGCACCTGCCGAATCCATACCGATACTGTTGCACTTCAGCTTACTGCAATTGGTGATTGCGATTTATATCGGTATGCCCGGTTATCTGTATGCGTTGACCACCTTGGGTAAATTGATGCGCTACACGGGTCTGCCTGGCATCCAGGTCAGCATGCGCACCAAAATGTTGCTGATTGGTGCCTATTTGCCGATCCTGACCAGCGTGGCATTCTTGCGTTATTACTGGTGGCGCACTGGCTATCTTTCCGGCGAAGTATTACTTGCCTGGCTTGCGGTCAGTGCATTGGCTATAGCGATCACGGCGGTCGCCATTCATGGCCTGCAGCAGGCCCTTGCTCCGGTCAAGCGTGTGATCAGTCGCAGCGGCGCCAGCAGTTATAAAAATCTGGTGCGCCAATTACGCCCGCAATCATTGGATGAAGTCGGTTATCTGACCCAGTTGCTGGGTAACATGTTCAGGCGCTTACTCGAACAAGAATCCCATGTCAGTGCCATTGTCGACAATTCTGCTGAGGGCATTGTGGTGCTGGATGATGAGCAGCTTGTCGATATCTTCAATCCGGCAGCGGAACAATTGTTTGGTTACCAGAGCCACGAAATCCGCGGCAAACCACTGCGCTGGTTATTTCCCGGTCTGGATGTGACCTCCGACAGCGATCTCCTGCAGCATGAAGTCGAGGTACATGGTCGCCACCGCAACGGTGCCTCGGTTCCAATGTCAGTACGCTGCAGTCTGATGCAGCGAGACGGTCAGACCTATTACACCCTGCTGGTTGCCGATATCTCCGAGCGCAAGGCCGCCGAGCGCCGCCTGCTGGAAGCCGAGTCGCGTTATCGCAATCTGGTGGAGACAGCACACGATCTGGTATGGAGCATGGATCGGAATGGCAACTGGACCTATTTGAATAATGCCGTCAGCGATATTTATGGTGTTGAGGCGGAACAGATGCTGGGACAGCATTTTTCAGCATTCCAGGCCGATGAATCGCGTGAACGCGACGCTGCGGCATTTGAGCAGGTGCTCGCCGGCAAGGAGCTATTTCAGTACGAGACCATTCATCTCGATGTTAACGGTGAACGCCGTTATATCAGTTTCAATGCCCGTCCGACCTTCGGTGACGACGACAAGGTGTTGCACATATCGGGTACTGCGCGAGATATTACCGAACAAAAACGCTTTGAACAGGAGCTGACTTACCAGGCACAGCACGACAAGCTCACCGGTCTGTTTAATCGGAATTATTTTCAGGGTGAGCTGGAGCGATTGATCACGCGCATTGCGCGCAGTGGTGCTGAGTGTGCCCTGTTATATCTCGACCTCGATCAATTCAAGTACGTCAACGACACCCTCGGGCACGCCGCCGGTGATCGCCTGCTCAAGGAGTGCACCGAGATGCTGCGCAAGAATGTGCGCGAGGGTGATCTGCTGGCGCGATTTGGAGGCGATGAATTCACTGTGTTGCTGTATAACATCGATCACAATCATGCGCTGCCGGTGGCGCAAAACATACGCGCCATGTTCGAACATTACAAGTTTATGGACAGTGGCAAGACCTTTAATGTGACCTGCAGTATTGGTCTGACCATGATCGACAGCGAGACCCGCTCCGCCGATGAGGTCTTGGCGCGTGCCGACCTGGCCTGCAATATCTCCAAGTCACAGGGCCGCAATTGCGTGCATGAATACAGTGAAGGCGACAGCGAACAATCTACGATGGCCGATGATGTGGGCTGGGCCGCACGTGTGCGCGATGCTATCGACAATGATCGTTTCCAGATCCTGTATCAACCTATCGTGTCCTTGCAATCGCAGGAAGTCCAGGCCTACGAAGTGCTGTTGCGCCTGCCCACCGACGACGGCAAGACGATCAAACCTGGTGGTTTCATACCTGCGGCGGAACGTTTTGGTCTGATGCAGAATATCGATCGCTGGATCGTGCGTCAGTCCATGCAGTACCTGGCGCAGTTGCACGGCAACAATGTCCAGGTCCGGTTTGCAATTAACCTGTCGGGCCGGGCGATGGAAGACCCCGACCTGTTAAGCCTGATTCAAAACTTATTGCGGGAGACTGGCCTGAATCCGGCGGCCCTGACTTTCGAAATTACCGAAGACGTGGCTATCGCCAACCTGCAGGCGGCACGCAGCTTTATCAACCAACTCAAGGGTATGGGCTGTCGCATGGCACTGGATGATTTTGGTTCCGGCTTTTGCTCGTTTACCTACCTCAAACATCTGCCGGTGGATGCACTCAAGATCGACGGTTCCTTTATCCAGGGCCTGACCCATACCAAGGTCGACCAGGCCATGGTCCAATCCATGAACCAGATTGCACATGCACTGGGCAAGACCACCATCGCGGAATTTGTCGAAAATAAGGAAACCTGGCGCCTGCTGCAGGAATATGGCATTGACTTCGGGCAGGGGCATTATCTCGGTAAACCAAGTAGCAATATCCCGCACAGCATCAGCGGCGACTCAGTGCACGACGCTCCACTTTCCGCCTAGCAACATGATTAAAAAGCTACTGCATTTGCCATAACCGCGCTCATGACGCTTTTAACCAAGTTTCTCACGATATAGTCCCAGCCCATGCCAGCGGCATCTTTGTTAGAATGCCGGCATGGACGTCTCCCACATTCTCGATCCCCTCAACGATGCCCAGCGCCAGGCAGTCTGTGCCCCACCAGGGAATGTGCTGGTCCTGGCCGGTGCCGGCAGCGGCAAGACCCGGGTGCTGGTACACCGTATTGCCTGGTTGATGGCGGCCGAAGGCGTCACTCCCTACGGCATCCTCGCGGTGACCTTCACCAACAAGGCGGCCGGGGAAATGCGTGGGCGCATCGAGCACCTGCTGGGTATCCCGGCGAGTGGTATGTGGGTTGGTACCTTCCACGGCATTGCCCATCGTCTGCTACGTGCGCACTGGAAAGAGGCCGGGCTGCCGCAAAGTTTTGCGGTTATGGATAGCGAAGACCAGCTGCGTGCGGTACGACGCGTGATCCGAGAGACGGGCCTGGATGAAGCGCAGTGGCCACCCAAGGAGGCACAGTGGTACATCAACGCGCGCAAGGACGAAGGCCTGCGTCCGCATAACCTTGATCATCAGCACGATCCATATCTGCGCCACATGATCGAGATCTACAGCCAGTATGAAGCCTATTGCCAACGCGCCGGGCTGGTGGACTTTGCCGAGTTGTTATTGCGTGCACACGAGTTATTCCTCAATAATCCAGGCTTGTTGCAACACTACCAGCATCGCTTTCGCCACATTCTCGTCGATGAGTTTCAGGACACCAACACGATCCAATACGCCTGGTTGCGGTTGTTGGCCGGCAACACGGCCGCGATGTTTGCCGTGGGCGATGACGATCAGTCGATCTATGGCTGGCGTGGGGCACGGGTGGAAAATATTCACCAGTTCAGTCGCGATTTCGTCAATACCTCCACCTTTCGCCTGGAACAAAACTATCGCTCCACCGGCAATATCCTCAACGCAGCCAATGCGCTGATCGCACACAACTACGATCGCCTGGGCAAGAACCTGTGGACCGCTGGCAGTGAAGGCGAGTTGATCAAACTCTACGCCGCGTATAATGAACAGGACGAGGCCCAATTTATTGTCGAGCGTATTGCCGACTGGGTCGACAAGGGCGGTCTACGTAGCGAGTGTGCACTGTTGTATCGCTCCAACGCGCAGTCACGGGTATTGGAAGAATATTTGATCCGCATGGGTATGCCCTATCGTGTTTATGGCGGGCTGCGCTTCTTTGAACGTCAGGAGATCAAGGATGCCCTGGCCTATCTGCGTCTGCTCAACAATCGCGACGATGATGCCTCGCTGGAACGCATTATCAATTTGCCTACACGCGGCATTGGTAATCGCACGGTGGAGGCGATTCGCGAGGCAGCACGTGGCAGTGGCGTGTCCATGTGGCAAGGCACCTATCATCTGATTCAACACAAACAATTGCCATCCCGGGCACTGGGCGCATTGCAACAGTTTGTGGATCTGATTGAACACATGCAGCGGACCTTGTCTGGTCTGAAGTTACACGAACAGATCGAACAGGTGATACATGACAGCGGCCTGTTCGTGCATTACCAGAAAGAAAAAGGCGAGCGCGGCCAGGCCCGCATCGAGAACCTGGAGGAATTGATCAACGCCGGGCGCAATTACACCGATGAGGATCTCAGTGAAGAAGAGCAGGACATGGATCCGTTAACGGCATTTCTGGCGCACGCGGCGCTGGAGGCGGGTGAGCGCCAGGCCAGTGAATGGGAAGACTGTGTGCAATTGATGACCCTACATTCGGCCAAGGGGCTCGAATTCAAACAGGTATTCCTGTGTGGCATGGAAGAAGGTCTGTTTCCGCACAAATTGTCCCTGGAAGAGCCGGGTCGGCTCGAGGAAGAGCGACGTCTGTGTTATGTCGGTATGACCCGCGCCAGGGAAATCCTGACGATCACCTATGCCGAGAAACGGCGTATCTATGGCGAGGAAAAGTTTGCCCGCCCCTCACGCTTTATCAGTGAAATCCCTGCTGAGTTTCTCGAAGAAGTGCGGTTGGGTGGCACCGTGTCGACACCGGTGTTTGCTGGCCACGACAACATGGTGCGCGATGACAGCGCGCCCATCCAGCTCGGTACGCGCGTGTTTCATCAAAAATTTGGTGAAGGCATCGTGCTGAATTACGAAGGTGCTGGTCGTCATGCACGGGTGCAGGTAAATTTCGATAGTGCGGGAAGTAAATGGTTGGTGATGGAGTACGCCAACCTCACTGTCTGTTGAAAACTACTGCGCTTGCTACGTTTTCAACAGACAGTCCGACTATAAACTGTACGGTTCACTCTTTATTTTTTAAATCCAGCGACGCCGAGTTAATGCAATAGCGTAGTCCCGTCGGTTGCGGGCCATCCGGAAACACATGTCCCAGATGCGCGCCACAGTGAGGGCAATGCACTTCGACCCGGTGCATCCCGTGGCTGTTGTCTTCATCTGTGGCGATGGCGTCAGCATTTACTGGCTGATAAAAACTGGGCCAGCCGCTGCCGGAGTCGTACTTGGTGGCAGAATCAAATAGTTCGGCGCCACAGCATTTACAGGTATAAGTGCCCTTGTCCTTGCAATCCCAGTACTTGCCTGTGAAGGCACGCTCGGTACCCTTTTGGCGGGTAATGTAAAACTCCTCATCGCTCAGCTGCGCCTTCCATTCATTGTCTGATTTGCTGATTTTGTCTGACATAAACTGATTTCCGCTTGGTGTGGGTTTCTATCATGTTGCAAGCATAGAGCGGTTTGCCGCATTTATCACCGGGTGATGCGCAGGGGATTAATCGGACGGACGCTCTTCCAGCATCTCCTTGCGCACCGTACCATCACGGGCAAACAGGATGTTGGCCAGGGTACGGTGGTTTGATTTGGTGATGAATGTTTGATTGAAGTAGACCCCATCTGTTTGTACCCGGATGTGGTTGTTGTGCCAGATGATTGTGCCGCTGCCCTTGAGCCAGAGGTGGCGGCTGTCCAGCTTTTCCTGGGTAAAATCATCGGCACGGTATTCGATTGCGTAGATATTGCTTTCACCGATGAGATAAATTCGCCACTCGCGGTTGATCGTCAGGGTGACATACTCGGTATGGCGACGCACGAGCTGATAACTGATGGCGGCGGCCGCCAGAAAAAACACGACGGTAAACAGAATAGATTTAAGTCGCGCATTGCGGGACGGAGCAGCCATCAATTGCTAATGTGATGCGGCAGCCAGGTCGCCAGTCCCGGCCACAAGGAAAGAATAAACAGCATGAGTACCTGCAACAGGATAAACGGCAGCACGCCCTTGTAAATGTGTGTGGTACTGACACTTTGGGGTGCCACTCCGCGCAGGTAAAACAAGGAAAAACCAAATGGCGGGGTTAAAAACGAGGTCTGCAGGTTGACGCCAATCATTACGCCCAGCCACACCGGATCGATATTCATTTTAAACAACACCGGCGCGATGATCGGGACCATTACCAGCGTAATCTCAATGAAGTCGAGGATAAAACCGAGAAAAAACATCACCAGCATGACCACAAACATGGCGCCAGCGACACCACCGGGTAAATTCGATAACAATGCCTCCACCATTTTGTCACCGCCATAACCGCGGAAGGTAGCAGAAAATAACAGGGCACCGATGAAGATCATGAACACCATGCTACTGACACGTACCGTGGTTTGCATGACTTCGGAAAGAATGCGCCGATTGAGCTGGCGATATACGGCGGCCAGTATGATCGAACCCACGGCGCCCACCGACGCGGCCTCTGTTGGAGTGGCAGCACCGACCAGGATTGATCCGAGGACACTCACGATCAGCAGCAGTGGCGGTACCATCACCTTCAGGCTGCGTAACCACAGTGCGGCGCCTGAGAGTGTACGCTCGTGTTCGGGCAACGCCGGCATGACCTTTGGTTTGAAGATTGCCACCAGGATCAGGTAGACCAGGTACAGACCCACCAGGATCAGGCCGGGTATCAACGCGCCGGCAAACAGGTCGCCGACGGAAACCACGTTGGGAGAGAAATTGCCCATCGCCAGCTGCGCGTTTTCGTACTCGCTGGCCAGCTGATCGCCGAGCAGGATCAGGACGATCGAGGGGGGGATGATCTGGCCGAGGGTGCCTGAGGCACAAATAATGCCGCAGGAGAGGGCCGGGTCGTAATGGCGCCTGAGCATGGTGGGCAACGACAACAGGCCCATGGTGACCACGGTGGCACCGACGATGCCGGTACTGGCGGCGAGTAGCATGCCCACGACGATGACCGAAATGCCCAGGCCGCCACGCATGGGGCCGAACAGCCGGCCCATGGTATCCAGTAATTCTTCAGCCACTTTGGAGCGCTCCAGCATCACGCCCATGTACACAAACAGTGGTACGGCAATCAGCGTTGGGTTAAGCATTAGCCGATAGAGGCTGTTATGGCGGGTGGCCATGAAGGTGTAGTCATAGAGATCCGGGAAAAAGTGGGTGCCGATCAGGGTGAACAACAGCGCAGTGCCACCGTAGGCAAAGGCTACCGGTACGCCACTCATCAGGACCAATAGCACCCCCAACACTAGCAGAATGACCATCACCTCAGCCATCAGTCTTGCCCCGAGGCAGGTTGCTCGCCGCACAGGATCAGGCCATTGCTCAGGATGTGGGCAATGCCCTGCAGGCTGACCAGTACCGGCATTAACAGCATGCAGGTCTTGAGAACGTAAACAAGGTCGAGGCCATCAGTCTCTTCGGAGCCTTCCAGCCGGACCCAGGAGGTGATGACATTGTCCCAGCTATTGAAAAAGATAAAGATGCACACGGGCAGGACCAGTAACAGGTTGCCCAGCAGATTGACCAGGGCGCGCTGGCGGGGCGTGTAGTTGCGGTAGAAGATATCCACACGCACGTGGCCGTCGTGCTTGAAGGTATAGGCTGCACCGAGCATGAACACGAAGGCGTGCAGGTAACTGACGCTCTCCTGCAACCAGATCCAGCCCAGGGAAAACATATAGCGGAAGACCACAATCGCGAAGGTAATCAGCACCATCCCCAGGGTCAGCCAGGCGATACTGCGCCCGGTCCACTCACTGAAATCCTCCAGACGCTGGGCGAGGCGGGACAGGCGGGTGGTCAACATAAATCGGATCAGTTCAGGCGTTGTCAAGCATTAGTTATAAGTTATACACAATCTCGTAAATCAATGAGTTACATGACATTAAATTGACAAATGGGTGTCAAAGTCATATTTAAGGCTATAACTTATTGATTTTTATGAAATCATTGCGTTAAAAGTATGACTATCTTATTGATTTTATTTGACAGGGAACATACCCGCTGTCCGTCAGATTGGTTTACTCACATAGTTATCCACAGGCTGGAAAATCACCACTACCACTTCAGCAACAGCCACTGATTGATCGGCGGCGGGCCTTTCAGGGGGTCATAATAAGTTTCCGGGATCCCGTCGCCGTTGCGGTCTACCAAATAGTAGGGTTTGCCATGCTTGGGTGTGATTTTGACGTAACGCAGGACTCCGCCTACCCGGTATTCCTCCACGGTCTTGTCCTTTTCGTGGATGATGGTGACGTCCGGTTTGGGTAGATTGCGACTGTCGTCAGAAGCTTGGGCGTCACTGGGAAGGTCCGGTGGCTTCTTCTGCGGCTGCTTTTGTTCCGTTTTGGTCTGGCTGCCTGCAGCCGGCGGGGCACTCATGTCTGCCGCCCAGGCATGGCCGAGGCAGATCAGGCCCAGTAACAGCCAGGCTGCGCGTACCCTGTTAGAGGTGCAGCAGGATCTCGGCTTCTTCCGCTGAGGGTTCAAATCCACGACTTTCATAGTGTGTAAATATGGCATCCAGAACTTCCTGTGGTGTTTCCAATATTTTTATCAGATCCAGATCCTCCGGGTCGATGGTTTTTTCCGCCACCATGGTGTTTTTGAACCAATCGAGCAGGCCTTCCCAGAAGGGTTTGTGGACCAGAATGATCGGGATCCGGCGGGTCTTGCCAGTTTGCACCAGGGTCAGGATTTCCGCCAGTTCATCCAGGGTGCCAAACCCGCCGGGCATGACCACGTAGGCGGAGGCATATTTCACGAACATCACCTTGCGCGAGAAGAAATGGCGAAAGCTCAGCTTGATGTCCTGGTAGGGATTGCCAACCTGTTCGTGTGGCAACTGGATGTTGAGGCCGATACTGGGCGAACGACCTTCGAACGCACCCTTGTTGGCGGCCTCCATGATACCGGGACCACCTCCGCTGACGATGGAGAAGCCGGCGTCGGACAGGGCGCGGGCGATGTCGACGGTAAGCTGGTAATGCGGATTGTCCGGCAGAAAACGCGCCGACCCAAAAATGCTCACCGAGGGTTTGATCAGGGCAAGGCGTTCGAAGCCTTCGACAAACTCGGCCATGATCTGAAAAATTTTCCACGACTCGCGCGTCAGGCTGCTGTCGTCAACCGGGCGCATACCTGGGTGGGAATGTTTGAGACGTTCGTCCATGCGGATCCTTTACACAAGAGCGGGGCAAGAGTGTAGCGATTTGTTCAGGGCGATACCAGATAACCGGTTAACACATAAAAATGGTAAGGTACGCGCATGACGCAACCCACCAACAAATTAGTTCTGATCGATGGATCCTCGTATCTGTTTCGGGCATTCCATGCCATGCCCAACCTCAGTAATTCACAACATGAACCGACCGGTGCAATCTATGGTGTGGTGAACATGCTTAAACGCCTGCAGGCGGACTATGGCAACGATCACCTGGTCGTGGTGTTCGATGCCAAGGGTAAAACTTTTCGCAACGATATGTACCCGGAGTACAAGGCGCATCGCCCGCCCATGCCTGATGAGTTACGGCTGCAGATCGAACCGATCCATCAGATCATCAAGGCCATGGGTCTGCCCTTGTTATGCATCGAAGGTGTGGAAGCCGATGATGTGATTGGTACCCTGGCTACGCAGGCAGCACAACACGGCATGGACACCGTGATCTCCACTGGCGATAAGGACATGGCGCAATTGGTCAATGATCATGTCACCCTGGTGAATACCATGACGGATACCACCATGGATCACAGTGGTGTAAAAGACAAATTCGGTGTGCCACCGGAATTAATAATCGACTACTTAACCTTAATCGGCGACACGGTGGATAATGTCCCCGGTGTACCCAAGGTCGGCCCCAAGACCGCGGTAAAGTGGTTACAGGAATACGGATCGCTGGAGGCGATCATGACGAATGCCGACAAGATTGGCGGCAAGGTCGGTGAGAACCTGCGTGCGAGTCTGGATTACCTGCCGCTGTCGCGGCAACTGGTCACCATCAAGTGTGATGTGCCCCTGGATTTTTCCCCGGAAAGTCTGCATCCCGCTGCCGTAGATACCGATACCCTGCGTGAGTTGTATTCCCGCTATGAATTTAAAACCTGGTTAAGTCAAATCCTGACTGGTGAGACCGCGTCCAGTGAGACCAAGACAAAAACCAAACACTACACGACAGTTCTGACCCAGGCACAGTTGGACGAATGGCTGGCGCGTCTGCAAACCGCGAAGGTATTTGCCATCGACCTGGAGACCACCAGCCTGAATTACATGCAAGCCGAGATTGTCGGTATTTCCTTCAGTGACAAGGCGGGCGAAGCTGCGTATGTGCCAGTGGCGCACGATTACATGGATGCGCCGGTACAACTGGAGCGGGATGCGGTGCTGATGCAATTAAAACCGCTGATGGAGGATGCGCAACGGCGCAAGCTCGGTCAGAACCTGAAATACGACATGAGCGTGTTTGCACGTTATGACATTGAGCTCAGGGGCATCGCCTACGATACTATGCTCGAGTCTTATGTGCTGGATAGCACCGCCAATCGTCACGACATGGATACCCTGGCACTCAAATATTTAAGTCACAACACCATTCATTATGAAGACGTCGCGGGCAAGGGTGCCAAACAGATCGGCTTCAACGAAGTGCCCATCGATGTCGCCTGTGAGTACGCCGCCGAAGATGCCGATGTGACCTTTCGTTTGCACGACGCGCTGTGGCCTAAACTGCTACAACATCCTTCACTGGTGAAAGTGTTCGAACAGATCGAACTGCCGCTAGTGCCGGTGCTCTCGCGCATGGAGCGACGCGGTGTCCTGATCGACAAGGACAAACTCAAACAACAAAGCAAACAATTGAGCAAGCGTTTGCTCGAACTCGAACAAGAGGCCTATCAGGCTGCCGGCGAGGAGTTTAATCTCGGTTCACCCAAACAGATTCAGACGATTTTATTCGACAAACTCGGTCTGCCGGTGATCAGTAAAACTCCAAAGGGACAGCCGTCCACAGCCGAGTCGGTGTTGCAGGAACTTGCTGCAGATTATCCGCTTCCCGCGTTGATCCTGGAAACGCGTGCGTTAAGCAAACTCAAATCGACCTACACTGATAAGCTGCCGGAGATGATCGATCCAAGTGATGGTCGTGTACACACCTCTTATCAACAGGCAGTTGCTGCCACCGGACGTTTGTCGTCGACAGATCCTAATCTGCAAAACATACCTATTCGTAGTGAGGAGGGTCGGCGTATTCGTCAGGCGTTTATTGCGCAGGATGGTTATAAACTGGTGGCAGCCGATTATTCGCAAATCGAATTACGCATCATGGCGCACCTGTCGGGCGATGCCGGTTTGATCAACGCATTCAAGGCTGGCGAAGATATTCATCGTGCCACGGCGGCGGAAGTGTTCGGTATCACGAAAGACAAGGTGAGTCATGATCAACGACGATCGGCCAAGGCGATCAATTTTGGTTTGATTTATGGCATGTCAGCGTTCGGTTTGTCGCGCCAGCTCAATATTGCGCGCAGCGAAGCACAGAGTTATATCGATTTGTATTTTTCACGTTACCCGGGTGTGAAGGATTACATGGAACGCACACGCGAACTGGCGCGCCAACAAGGTTATGTGGAAACGGTATTTGGTCGCCGTCTGTATTTACCGGATATCAATGCCTCGAACATGCAACGACGGCAGTATGCAGAGCGCACGGCGATCAATGCGCCCATGCAAGGCACGGCAGCAGACATCATTAAACTCGCAATGATTCATCTGGATGAGGACATTACGACTCACCAGTATGACATCCGTATGATCATGCAGGTGCATGACGAGTTGGTATTTGAAGTGAATACGGCGAGCATCGAGGAAGGGGTCAAACTGATACGTGACAACATGGTGTCCGCCGCAGAATTAACCATACCCTTAGTAGTTGATGTGGGCGTGGGCGAGAACTGGGATGAGGCTCACTGAGCCGGTTCTGGTATTTTTTGCGGGCATGGTTCAAACTATTTACAAGAAGTCCAGGCGGGGTGAACTTTTTCAGAATGCCTCTGTCACAAGAAACAGGTTAGGAAATTTTTGCTAGGTTCCGAACTGTTTCCCGCATCCCTCCCTGGCGGGAATACTTAGCACCTGATTCCCCAAGTCGGGTGCGTATTTTGCCCCAGGTATTATTCCCCCAATGCCTGGGGTTTTCTTTTGCCGGTCACTTTTTGATAGTTAATAGGCAGATTTGGCATACTAAATCTGTGGGAAACCAGTAGGTTTTTACAGATGCTTATTCGATGCCCAACCAGTTGCAGATCTGTTGGCGCGCCTCTTCCAGGCCAACGCGCTTGGTTGCGGAGAAGAGCTGTACCTGGCACAAAGGTAGTGCGGCTAATTCTCGTCTGACGAAGAGCAGAGTGTTTTGGGCTGCCCCGCGACTGAGTTTGTCGGCCTTGGTCAATAACACCAGCACCGGCATTTCGTGGTATTGGCACCATTCCAGCATTTGCCGATCATAATCGGTAAGTGGGTGGCGGATGTCCATGACCAGAACAATACCGCGCAAGGCCTGGCGGTGACCGAGAAAGGCCTCCATCAGGGTTTGCCACTGCCGTTGGGTTTGGGCATTGACCCGGGCATAACCATAGCCTGGCAGGTCAACCAGGCGGGCCTGTTCGGAAAGACCGAAATACACCAGCTGCTGGGTGCGTCCGGGGGTTTTGCTGGTGCGGGCCAGGGCCTTTTGATTGCACAACACATTGAGCGCGCTAGATTTTCCGGCATTGGAACGGCCGGCAAAGGCAACCTCGTGCCCCTTGTCTGCAGGCGAGTGCTGGAGGTCCGGGGAACTCAGGAGAAAATGGGCTGCCTGTAAGGGGTTGCGGCCCGGTGATAATTTTTGATTGTCTGCTTGACCCGACATGTGACTGTTTGTATAAAGGTGCCCCATTTTTGGGTGGTTTTGGCCTGGTGGGATTATGCCCTAATTATATAAGTAGGGAACCGGGTCGGGGCTGAACTAATAAGATTTCTCTTTAACGGAGTATCCAAAATGAAAAAACTGATCATTGCTGTTTCCGCCGTCGGTATGCTCGGTCTTGCCTCTCAAGCGTTTGCTGATGGTAAAGCCACCTTCCAACAAACCTGTTTCGCGTGCCATGGTACCGGTGCCGCGGGTGCCCCCAAAGCCGGTGACAAGGCTGCTTGGGCACCTCATATCGCCAAGGGCAAAGAGACCCTGTATAAGCATGCTATCAATGGTTTCAAGGGCACCAAGGGCTTCATGCCGGCAAAAGGTGGTCGCACCGACCTGTCTGATGACGCTGTGAAGGCCGCTGTGGACTACATGGTGAGCATCTCAAAATGATCAAAACCGTCGCACTTAGTTTGATCGCGATTGTTGTAGCAACCCCGGCCATAGCGGCCGGGGACGCCAATGCCGGCCACAGCAAGTCTGCAGTGTGTGCCGGCTGTCATACCGCTGATGGCAACGCAACGATTCCGAATTATCCGAAGCTGGCAGGTCAGCATGCCAGTTATTTGTTAAAACAACTCCACGACTTTAAGTCCGGCAAGCGCAAAAATCCCATCATGTCACCTCAGGTGGCCAGCCTGACAGACCAGGATATGGAAGATCTGGCTGCGTATTTTGCTTCGCAGAAACGCACGCTGGGTGCCGCAACCGATGCGGCCATGCGTGAGCTGGGCCAGCGCATTTACCGTGGTGGCAATGAGACCAAGGCCGTGCCGGCGTGTATGGCCTGCCATAGCCCTGACGGTGCCGGTAATCCGCCTGCCAAGTATCCAAGCCTGGGTGGTCAGAATGCCGACTATGTCGCCAAGACCCTGATGGATTTCCGTTCTGGTGCCCGCGGCATGGACCCCAAGGATAGTGCTGGTAAGATTATGCATGATATCGCCAAACGCATGGACGATGCAGAAATCAAGGCGGTAGCTCATTACGTGTCCGGCTTGCACTAACAAGCCCAACGTACTGAGTGGTGTATGATGTAAAGGGTGGCCAGCGACTGGCCGCCCTTTGTTTTTTATAGGGCCTGATGTAGACAGCATGACGACGGAAGAGACACAAGCAGCAACCAGTAGTCGCCGCAGTGTCCTGCTCGATTTTCTGGGTTCCATGAACCTGGCGATCACGATCCTGGTGATCATCGCGATTGCCTCCGTTATCGGTACGGTCCTGAAACAAAACCAGGACTATAACGATTACATCATTAAATTCGGTCCGTTCTGGCACGAATACTTCAAGCTGCTGCGCCTGTACGACGTGTATAGCGCGATGTGGTTTTTGTTGCTACTTGTCTTTCTGGTGATCACCACCAGTGTTTGTATTTATCGCAACGTGCCCACCATGTTGCAGGAGATGCGCAACTTCCGGCTCAACAGCCAGTTAAAAATCCTGCGTACCATGGAGAATGCGCGTACCTGGCCGGTGGCGCAGAACCAAGAAGGTCTGGTTGACCGATTGCAGCGTTTCCTTTCGGTCAATGGTTATCTAAGTAGACAGAAGCAACACGATGATCGCCTGGTTATCGCCGGCATGCGTGGCAAGTTCAATCGTATTGGTTATATCCTGGCGCACCTGGGCATTGTGGTCATTTGTCTTGGCGCATTTCTCAATGCCAAGTTTGATCTCACCGTGCGCGAATGGCTTGGCAAACTGGTACCAATTTCAAACAGTGCTGTGGTAAACAATATTAATGACGTTCCTGCCAAAAGCACCCTGCATCCAGGTGAGGCGTTTGCCTTTCGTGGCAACTCCCAGATTCCGGAAGGGCAAAGCGTCAACTACACAATACTGAATATTCGTGATGGTTGGGTGCTGCAGTATTTACCCTTCTCGATCGAATTAAAACAGTTTCGGGTTGAGCAATACAGTACAGGTCAGCCGAAATCTTTTGAGAGTGATTTAGTCATACATGACAGCCGTTTGAAAACACCATTGCACAAGACCATCTCGGTCAACCACCCCCTGACCTATCGCGGTTACAACATTTATCAGGCTTCCTTCGGTGATGGCGGTTCGCATTTGACCATGAAGCTGTGGCCGCTTTATGACGCCAAGCTGCGTACCCTGGATCTGACCGGCACCGTGCATGACAAGCGTACCCTGGATACCATGCAGGGACCGATGACACTGGAGTTTGCCAATTTCAAAAAATTCAATGTATTTCCGGCCCCTGCGGATGATCCCAAACATCGCAAGTTTGAAAACTACGGCCCCAGCATGATCTTTCGCTTGCGTGACAAACAGGGTGTTGCCAAGGAATACATCAACTATATGTCGCCGGTGAAAATGGATGGGCGTTATTTCTTTATCACCGGCATGCGCAACAGCGTGTCGGAAGATTACCGTTACATGCATATTCCCGCGGATGATAATTTCACACCCAAGCGGTTCATGGAATTTGAGGCAGCACTCAATGATGCACCACGCGTTACCCGCATCGCCAAGGCCACGGTGGATCGCCTGATGCAGGCTGCACCAGAAAAGGCCGTCGAGATGAAATCCACCATCGTCAACAGCATGGTGGACCTGGCGGATCGCTTCATGCATGGCGGCTATGAGGCTATCGATGCCCAGATCCGCAAAATTACCCAGGACCCGGGACAACAACAAAAAATGGCCGATGCGTATACCAAGGTGCTAACCAGCCTATTGCAGTCCGTGTACTTTGATGTCCTTAAAGGTGAAGGGGTCAAATCCGAAAAGGACATGACCCAGGCCCAGACCCGCTTCTATTTTGATGCGGTGGACGCGCTACGCCAGATCTATTTGTACGGCAGCCCGTTTTATGTGCAACTAACTGATTTCAAACAGGTCCAACAATCCACTCTGCAAATCACCCGCAGCCCGGGCAATATCGTGTTGTACCTGGGTTGTGCCATGCTGATTGCAGGCGTATTTTTACTGTTTTACATCAGCCACCAACGCCTGTGGCTGGTGTTATACCGGGACGAGGCGGGCCAGCAGCAATTGTTGTTCGCCGGCAGCGGTAATCGAAACGCGGCGGATTTTCGCACGCACTATCATGACCTGGCAGGCAGGCTCGACAGCCTGCTCAAGGCATAAGCGAGGACAACACCATGGCAGTGACTCAACAAGAATTACACGAGCAGCTTCGTAACCGATCTTTCTTGCGCGCGCTCGGTCCACTCGACTGGCTTTTCGCATTGCTGGTCTTCGCCGGTGCGGTGTATGCGTTTTACAGATATTCCTACCTGATGGACTTTTTTGAAGTCGCAATCCTGTTTGGCGCGGCGGCAGGTCTGATCGCCTTTGGCTGGTACTGGAAGTCGATTCGTATCCTGCTGGCGGTGGTCGCGGCGGTGAGTTTGTTGTCGGTCTCGTTGTACGGACCGGATGTGGCCGCGCTCAAGGCCCAGGGTATGGGTGGGCGCGAGGCGATTGCGGCCTTGTCCAGTCTCAGTGACCACGCCCACAGTAAATTTTTGTTCAAATATTTTCTGTCCAGTACCTCCGCGATCATGTGGATGAGTGCCCTGTTCATCATGGCCATGTTCACTTATTTTGCCCACCTGTTCAGCCGCAACCTCTTCGTTGGCAAGGTTGCCACGGCGATGACCTGGAGTGCAGTGACGATGGGGCTGATCGGCATGATGGTGCGCTGGCGTGAATCCTATCTGATTGGTCTGGATGTCGGCCACATTCCGGTCAGCAATCTGTACGAAGTGTTTATTCTGTTTTCTATCATCACCGCCCTGATCTACCTGCACTATGAAAGCAAGTACAAGACCCGCACCATGGGTGGCTTTGTCCTGCTGGTGATCAGTGCCGCGATCAGTTTCCTGCTCTGGTATCACTTCGATCGCCATGCAAATGCCATCGAACCGCTGGTGCCGGCGCTCAAGAGTTACTGGATGAAGATTCACGTGCCAGCCAATTTTATTGGCTATGGCTCATTCTCGTTGGCCGCGATGTTGGGCTTGTTGTATTTGTTGATTGATCATGCCAAACAACCGAAACGCGCGACCCAGATCATCGCCATGGTGATCATCTTCGCGATCGGGATGCCTCTGGCGTTGTCCAAATTTGGTGTTAGTTCTGGCCACAATGTAGGACTGGATGTACTGTCCGTGTTCGGTACGATGGCCGGTCTGTGGTTGCTGGGTTTTGCCTCGGTTCGTGCGATTCGATGGATAGGTTATGACAGCCTGCCGAAGATGGAAGTGCTGGACGACATCATGCACAAGGCCATTGGTCTGGGTTTTGGCTTCTTCACCCTGGCCACGGTACTCGGAGCCTTATGGGCAGCAGAAGCCTGGGGTGGATTCTGGTCATGGGACCCGAAAGAGACCTGGGCCCTGATCGTTTGGCTTAACTACGCAGCCTGGCTGCACATGCGCCTGACCAAGGGTTGGCGCGGCACGCCGCTGGCGTGGTGGGCTGTGGTAGGCCTGTTTGTGACGACTTTCGCCTTTCTGGGCGTGAACATGTTCCTGTCTGGCCTGCATTCCTACGGCTCATTGTAATCTCTCATTATCGATAGGCCGGCGGGCACAACCTGCATGTCTGCTGGCCTATTTAATACTGACCAAACAAAAAACAAGCAGTAGAGCTGGCTGTATTTCAGCTTAGGTTCATCTGTCATTATTATTATTTAGCATGGCCGCATTTTGTGATGCGGTTAGGATCCTGGTGGTGTGGTGAGTGCGGACACTTTGCCGGGATCGGATTCCCCGTTAAGATGCGCGGAACAATAGCCGGCGAGCTGTATCCAACCGGTTGACTGCCAGAGATTTTTACAGACGCGGAGATAAAAATGATGAAAAAGCGATTGCATTGGCTGGCCCTGGTGGCTGGTTTATTCCTGATGCAAGCAATGCCTGCCATGGCCGGCTATGACGAAGGGATCGAATATCTCAAAATCAGCCCGCCGGTACCCACTGAAAACAACAAGAAGGTCGAGGTAGTGGAGGTGTTCTGGTACGGTTGCCCGCACTGCTACCACTTTGAACCCAAACTGGTGGAATGGTTAAAACATAAGCCGGCCAACGTTGATTTCATGCGCATTCCGGCCGTATTTCCCAATCGTCCCTTGTGGGAATTGCATGCGCGCGCTTACTACACCGCCGATCTGTTAGGCGTATTGGGCAAGACCCACGAAGCCCTGTTTGATGCAATTCACAAATATCACCAACGACTGTTTGATGAAGATTCCCTGGCGGATTTCTATGCCAAGTACGGTGTGGATAAAAAACTGTTTAAAGAGACCATGCACTCATTTGGTGTCCAGATGAAAGTGGATCGCGCCAAGGAGTTGTGCCGGCGTTATGGGATTGATGGTGTGCCGACCCTGGTTATCAACGGTAAGTACCGCACGTTTGCCAGTCTGACGAATGGCGAGGCCGGTATGCTCAAGGTGACCGACTTCCTCATCGAGAAAGAGACCAAGGCCATGCAGGCCAAATAACATCTGTATCTTCCGGAGGACAGTGTAAGGAAATGATGCTCTGCGCCGATAACGAGTTATAGCGACAAGTTAAGGAGAACATTCATGAAGGCCTCGGAACTCTTCATCCGTTGCCTGGAAAACGAGGGCGTAGAGTATATCTTCGGGGTACCGGGCGAGGAGAATCTGGACGTGATGGATGCGCTGCTGGATTCCACCATCAAGTTCATCACGGTACGCCATGAGCAAGGTGCCGCATTTATGGCCGATGTCTACGGCCGCCTTACCGGCAAGGCCGGGGTGTGCCTCTCCACCCTGGGTCCGGGTGCCACTAACCTGGTTACTGGTGTCGCTGATGCCAACATGGACCATGCACCGCTGGTGGCGATTGCGGGTCAAGCCAGCACCCACCGCCTGCACAAGGAGTCGCACCAGGTGCTGGACCTGGAGGAAATGTTCCGCGCCATCACCAAGTATTCCTCACGCCTGCTAACACCCAATATCATCGCAGAAGTCGTACGCAAGGCCTTCAAGGTGGCGCAGACCGAAAAATTCGGTGCCGCTTTTATTGAATTTCCCGAGAACATTGCCGAGATGGATGTGCAGGGTGATCCCCTGCCGGTAAAACATCCCCATACCCCGGAACCACCCAGCGAACGTATCGATGCTGCAGCTGAACTGATTTCCAATGCCAAGAATCCCATCATCCTGGCCGGCAACGGGGTGATTCGCAGCAAGGCCTGGAAACAGCTGTCGGATTTTGCCGATGAGTTGCGGATCCCGGTGGCCAATACTTTCATGGCCAAGGGCGTGATCCCGTTCAAGCACCTGATGGCCCTGGGTAGCGCCGGCCTGCAGGCCAATGACTATGTCAGTTGCGGCTTCAATCGGGCGGATGTGATCATCTGTGTTGGGTATGACCTGGTGGAATATCATCCCTACCTGTGGCACCCGACCCGGGATCGCACCATCGTCCACATCGATAGTGCTCCGGCGGAGGTTGACGCTTATTACAATGTGGCCGTCGGGGTGATCGGTGACATCAAGCATTCCCTGATGCGCATCGCCAAGCTGGCCAGTCCACATACCGGTACCGCCATGCGCGCCCTGCGTGCCGCCCTGATCGAAGACATGGATTCCTGTAAGGATGACGTGGCAGTGCCGGTTAAACCGCAAAAAATCATCTGGGACCTGCGCACGGCCATGGACCTCGAAGGCATTGCTATCTCCGATGTCGGGGCGCACAAGATGTGGATGGCGCGCATGTTTCGTTGCGAGTATCCCAATACCTGTATCATTTCCAACGGCTTTGCCAGCATGGGCATCGCCCTGCCTGGAGCCATCGGCGCCAAGCTTGCCTTCCCGGATCGGCAGGTAGTGGCGGTGACCGGTGACGCAGGTTTTATGATGAACGTGCAGGAACTGGAAACCGCCGTGCGCCTGAAAACACCGATTGTGGTACTGATCTGGAATGACAGCGCCTATGGTCTGATAGAATGGAAACAGATGAATCAGTTTGGCCGCAAGTCTCACATTGACTTTGGCAATCCGGACTTCGTCAAACTGGCGGAGTCATTCGGCGCCAGGGGCTATCGGATCGAAAAAGGTGAAGACCTGCTACCGACTTTGCAACAAGCGCTGAATGATAAAGCGGTCAGCGTAATCGACTGTCCAGTCGATTATAGTGAAAATTTGAAATTAACCAGCAAGCTCGGTGAGATGGTCTGTCCGATTTAAGAGTGGGTATCGCAGTCCGATTTGATTTAAATCACCCCACCAGTTTGCCTAACAGTTTATGGTAAAGCATGTCCGGGCATATCCTGCGGATTTTGAGTTATAACGTTCAGGTGGGCATTAGTACCCGCAGGCCCCACCATTATCTGTTACATAGCTGGAAGCATGTGTTGCCGCATACCCAGCGCCTGAGCAATCTGGACAAGGTTGCGCAACTGATCCAGGGTTTTGACCTGATTGGTTTGCAGGAAGTGGATGCGGGCTCTTTGCGAAGTAATTACATCAATCTGGTGGAATACCTTGCGCTGCAGGCCGGGTTTCCCTACTGGTATCACCAGGTCAATCGTAACCTCGGGCGCTTTGCCCAGCACAGCAACGGCTTGCTGAGCCGTTATCACCCCGTAGAGGTCAAGGACCTCAACCTGCCGGCCCTGATCCCGGGGCGCAACGCTATCCTCGCGCGTTTCGGCCAGAAGGAAAATGCGCTGGCAGTGATTATCCTGCATCTGTCCCTGAGTCCACGTGCGCGCATCAAACAGCTGGGGTACATCAGTGAAGTGGTGAACGAATACCCCCATGCCATCGTGATGGGCGACATGAACTGCAAGCTGGCGAGCAGGGAAATGCAATTGTTGTTTAATGCCACCCGCCTGCATGAGCCTCTGGAAGAAACCTTCACCTTCCCCAGCTGGCGCCCGCAACATCATATCGACCATATTCTGGTCACTTCCGATATCCAGGTGAAGGCGGTAAAGGCCCTGTCACACCCTTACTCCGACCACCTGCCGATCATGATGGAGCTGGAGTTGCCGGCGGATATTGAGATGACGCGCCGCGCTGCCTGAACACGGCAGAGCGACCCAGCCCGCACATTTAGAATTAAAATCGGCTGGGACCCATCCGATAACCTTTGAACGATTCCAAGTATGTTTTTCCTTCATGGCGACAAATAACCAGGACGTGGATACCCAGAACCGCTGGAAGAGCCGGTATTACGAGGCCCTGGGTGAGATCGAGGAGCGGGAGAAGGCCTGGCGCGATGCCGAACGCCTGTTGCGCCATTTGATTACCCGGCTCACTCTGGCGGCAGATACTCGCCACCAGTCGCTCAACCAGAACCTGACAGAATTGCGTAATGCCGTGCGTGATGGCCGCGATATTCTGCGCCTGCATGAGTTAATCGACCAAATCAGCGATCAGGTCGCCGAGTTGGACACTATGCGCACTCGCGATCAGGACCAGACACACCCCGCCATGATCTTACTCGGGCTGCTGGAAAGGTTGCAGTTGCAGGATGCGAGTACGCGCGAAATCCGGCAGGTCAAAAAACGTATCAACCGACTGCATCCCGGCGAGGATGCGACAGTGGTGTATGAACAGTTTGTTGAATTGCTGAATACCGCACTCGAAGAGGCGCAGGATGCAGCACCGGCGAAGTCACGTAGACAGAAGTTGCTGGATCGTATCCTGCAGCGTCGGGAAAAGGCCCAGGAAGAGGTGACGACGGAAGTGACGGACGCAACGAATGTTGCCGAAATTGCTGCCAAGATTAATCAGATCAAACAGGGGGTACCACAAAAACTGATGGCGCCGGCTGTCGGTGACCTGTTACTGCAACTGGCTCTGCGCCTGCCAGATGCCGTCAAGCGCCGTGTTAATTTCCAGGCCCTGAAGAAACACACCAATCGTGCACGCGCACGTAAAGACTTGATTGCGATTATCGATGTAATTGCGCAACATATTGAATCCGCCTACGTGCAGGACGAGCCGACGATGGTGATAATCGACGATGACTCAATCAGAGCGATATCACAGTCGATTCATCAGCTCCTGCAACAAATCAAACCGCCTCTGGATTTACAGGAACGCTTTAGTGGGCTGGAAAAATTCTACAAAGAGAGCGGTAACGATATAGAAAATCTCATTCATTGTCTTAATTCAATGGCTGAGGTAGTGGCTGAAATTTGCAGCCGCCTGGCATTCCAGCACGATGAGCTGGAAAGTTTTTTTGTGCAGTTGAGTATGCGCCTGGAAGACCTGGACATCGGACTACAGAAAACCAATGCGCTTTATGATGAATCACATCAGGATAACCTGCATGTCGATAAGGCTGTACACGATGAAATTCGCGGGATTCAGGAAAGCGTGCAGGCAGCCACCGAGATGACACAATTAAAATCAGTGATACAGACACGCTTGGATACAATCGATCAACACCTGTTGCGATTCCACGATGCGGAAAAGCAGCGCTTTGAACAGGCGCAACAGATGGTTGCGGCATTGAGTGAAAAAGTCAATGAACTGGAGTCTGGCAGTAGCGAATTGCGCACCCGACTGGAGGGAACCCAGAAACAGGCTATGCACGATGTACTCACAGGTATCCCCAATCGGCAGGCATATGAAGAACGATTGGCCAATGAGATTGCGCGAAGTAAACGTTATGGTACTCCCTTGAGCATGGTGGTATGGGACGTGGATCAATTCAAGGCGGTTAATGATCAGTATGGTCGTGCCGGTGGCGACAGGGTCTTGAAAGTCATTGCGGATTTACTCAGTAACAGCGTGCGCGAAACCGATTTCGTGGCCCGTTACGGAGGTGAGGAGTTTGTGATGCTGATGACGGAGACGAAATCTGACGCTGCCATTAAGGTCGCAAATAAATTGCGTGAAGAGATCGCCCAGACCCCGTTTCATTTCCACGATGTGCGGGTTGATGTCACGATATCAGCCGGTGTGGCCCAGTATCAGCATGATGAGCTGGTGACTTCGCTATTTGAACGGGCAGATGCTGCGCTGTATAGCGCCAAGGAAGCAGGCTGTAACCAGGTAAAGTGTGCGGATAGCACGAAAGTAAAATAACAATTTGCGGTGAATGTGCCCCGAACTGCGCTCGCAACCCAGTTAGTATGTTCTCTGTGATTAAATTGCGTAGAGGAAATGCGCCTTGACCAAGCCCTGCCTGATCGTCAGCAGTCTGTTGATGTTATCTGCCTGTTCATCGATGATGGCATCAAATCCGCCGTCAACAGTCGCCCGGCAAGACCAGCTGGACTGTGAACAAGAGGCATTGGTCGCGAAATCGTCTTACATCGCCCGTATCAAAACGCCGGAATACGAGGTCGCGAACATCAGTCAATCCTGGGCGGGTAGTGCACGTTCCGATTCCGGCGAATGGGTATTTCATGCAGCATACAAGAGCTGCATGCAACATGCGGCCAGCGAACAGCCCTGAGGACTTATTGCCCTTCGCGTAATTGCTTTTGCAGGACTTTATAGAAGCCGCGTATATCCATTCCGGATTTGGACAGGTCCATCATCAAGGTCTCCAGTGTCACCAGTTTGTGATTGGGACGACCGTATACTTCCCTGGTGTCACCGTCCTTGGTTGTGATGGTGATCTGGCCGGCACGGGCCTCGATCATGGCGCGGATGATCGTCGGCTTGCCATTTTGCTTAATCAGCAACGCCATTAAATCCCGCTGTTTGGCCGCATCCAGTTTTTCCTTTGAATACGGTGAGAGGATAGCCAGCGTACTGTCGAACAGTTTGGAGATCTGCAACAGTGCTTCGGGCCGGGTGGCCCTGGTGGCATCAATGTATGCGTCCAGCAACAGGTCATCATAGTGACGACCGCCTTCGGAATCGAGATAATTCATGACCACCGTGGTTTCTTCCAGGCTTAAATCAGAGAATAATTTATTAAAGACATGTGGCAAAACCTGGCTGGTGATGCTGCTGACCCCGACACTGGATGACGAGATCTGTTGATCAAGCTGAATATCTGTCAGTCGCTGTTCCGGTTGCCGGGTCTGGTTTTGCAGCGCCATGAAATGCCCCAGTGTGGCGGTCTGGAAGGTATTGACATCATTGAATATGATTTTTTCGAAGCGATCCTGTAGCTGGGTACGCTCTGGTGACAGTAGCGGGGGTTTTACCGGGATAGTGGCTTCAGGGTCAGTGAACATCATCAGGGCAAACAAATGTAGTTTGGATATCTTCTGGCCCATCGGGGTGTTCAGCCAGTTATAGGCTTTTGTGAGCTGGGTGGAGCGGCCATTCTGTGCCATGTACTTCAACATATGTTCTTTTATATCGGCAAAATTTTTATCAACGATTTTTTTCACTTTCTCAGCGTTTTGCGCAGTCAGTCCGCTAAGTAAATTTTTTTCACCGTTGACCAGACTGGCCTTGATGTTGTCGAGCAGCACATCGTCATCGTTGATCTGCCAGAGTTTCTGTACCAGAGCCAGGTTGCCAGGGTCCGCAGCAAGTACGAGATTGGAACCACTTAACAAAAATAACGCGATGCATACGACAGCGCTAAACTGCCTCGCGCGAACAAAAATAAATCTGATCATCAGTTTAATTCGGTGTTGGGGTATTAAAAAACTTCTCGCTGAGGGTGTCATGGTCAAGCCAGTGTGTAAGGTTATGGTTAAGAAATTCTTCTGCGTTTAAGTATCGGGAACCATCACAGGAAAAGGTCAGACCGATTCGTCCATTGATGATATTGACCGATCCTGAACGTAGGTACACAGTATCGTCCGATTGGCGTAAAGCCTTTAATTGGGCAAATACCAGCGGGACTCTATCAAGTTCAAGCTGGGTATGGCGATTGTAACTGCGTTTGGGATAGCGGGAAAACAACTCAGGATTGAGTAATTCACCAACACTGTGTACCTGAAAGTTCAGGGGGTCATCTACTGACCATAAACTGGCGCAGGCACTGTTAAAATGCAGCATGCAGTGAAAAATGCCGTGTTCCTGCATCAGTGTACTCAGCACATAGATCAAATAATCTATATTGTGGTCGACCTGGCTATGGTTACGAACTGGGGCAGATGGGTACCCCTGCTGAATTGGTTTGCTGTGTATCTGTTGCATACGTTGCAGCGAGGTGCCGCTCATATTGGGCAGATCCTTGATGTGGAAGTCGGCGGCGACAAAGCCCGGCAGGCGATCTTCCTGGCGTACGGCCTGGATCGCCGTGATGCACGGCTGCATACTGCGTTGGCTGAGATAGGCGGCCGAGAGTGTCATGCCTTTAAACGGTAATATCCCCTGCAGAAAAGGGCGGGATGACAGGTCCTGGCCCCGCCAGGTGTTATCGATGCCTTGGCGGGTGATGTTGGGGCTGAGCTGACGACCCGCGGTATCGATGGCGTACAGTAACTGGCAATGGGGTAACTTACAGAGTCCTGCCTGCAAGGTCTGGGCAAGTTCTTCCGCATTATCCCAGCACATAGCTGCCTGATTCGCCATTTGGGTAAGCGGCGCCTTGAGCAGGCTGGCGAGTAATTTCTTTTTGTGTGAGACAGTGTCTTTAGACCACACGCTACATGCCCTTCTGATGACTATCAGGATTTTTTGGGGGTGCTGGGCCCGCCCGGGACGTCATAGCCTAGGAGAAGCCTGTAAATCGATAAAGGAAATTAGAACCTGACCCCAACTTATTGATTATTAGAAGCCATAGCGCCAGTTCAATACTGTGAAGCGGCTCACACGGAAATATTTTTACCCCGTATATTTTTTGGGGCTCAAACCGGGAAAAACGGGTATACGTCAAATATTTCATGCGCTTAAGTAAATAAACAATGCGCTGTTGCCGATACATTCAGCATATTAGAAAACCCTGAAGGTAGCCGGATGAGCTCATTGCAAGATTGGCACATACCCTTTCACCAGGATTGCCTCACATTGCGTGACGCGCTGAGCACCCTTCCGCCGTATGCGTCGGCGGCAGAGATGCCATTAATGCTACGCCTGCAGCGTGACCCGGATTTGTCTTTTCTGGGACAACTGGTTTTTCGCGCAGGTCTGGACCAGCGCCAGCATGATTGCATTCATATTTTACTGGGTCGTGGACTACTCCCCATGGATCAGGCGTTTACCCTGGGCTTTACGATTGGCTGCAGTAAAAAGGGAAGCGTACCGGAACACAAACTCAATGGAGAATTAGGGCGGCATTTTTATCGAAACCTGCCTTTTCTGAATGAGGCTGAGGCTACGGTGTTCAGGGAAGGGATCAAGCTCTCCTATATGTCTTTTTGTGCGCCGCTGGAAGATTTCGATTTTGTACCCTGGCATGATCAAACTCTGTGTGAATTGCGTGGCGCTATCGGCGTGGATACGGAAATACTGCTGGCATATTACGCGGTCGAGAAGTATCGCAACCCGCATGCACAAGCTTCGCAACGCCTGCTACCGCATCCGGCTCAGGTTGCTGGGATCTGAATCCGGACTCGTGGATCGCCAAACCGGTGCTTGGAGCTTTACCGGTAAGTTTGGCATAATCTTGGCAAATCACGAGGCAGGTATTCATCTTGGCGCGACGTAGCCTACTTATTTTTTTCCTCTTGTTCATGCTTGGCGGTTGCGGTTTGCTGCAACACGAAGAAGACGTTGACGTTATTAAGGTAGCGCAGGGGCTGCTTGCTGCACAAAAAGATCAGTACGGCGATCCTTTGCCCGTGCACCTGCCAATTCGCATCAATTACACGGTCACCCGTAAGCCCCAGATCGATCGTGAGATGCAAATCGATTTTGAATTTATTGCGGAAAAAGTCATTCCCGTTCTGCGTATCGGTCTGACCACCAGCGATGGACTCGATCTGGTGAGTTCTGATGTACAGGAGCGTTATCTTAATCTCCAGCCACGCCAGTCTTTCACTAAGAGCATCATTGTTGAACCGACTGCAGAAAATGAATTTTATTTGAGCATGTATGTCGTAACCGAAGTTGGCGATGAGAAGCTGGCACGGCTGATTAAAATTCCGATCGCAATTGGCGATTACGCGCTGAAAAAGCCTCAGGCCCAAGAGCAGTAGCAAACGTCGGGATATCAGATAATCAAACCCCGGACAACTCAATACTGAAAGGTGTGAAATAGACCAGTGATATCATGAAAGCATCGGTCCCACAGCTTGTAGCAGCAATTCTCATGAGTGTCTACGGACTAAGCGTTCATGCTGAGGTCTATCGTTGTGTCGATGATGCCGGGCATGTCATCTTTACCCAACACCGATGCGGACCGGAACAGGAAAGTGAAAAGGTGAATCTGGACGGTTTTGACTCGAACCGCAAGCCCAGACCCCAAGTCTGCAAACAGGTTGAAAAACTCGCTGACTTGCTCTTCCCACACATAAACGATACTGACTCCATTCTCGACATTTACGCCGACCTGGGCGGGCGTGGCTCGCTGAGTGCCGGGATTACGGCAGCCGTCAACTATGTATATAACTATCGCTATAACCCCAGGGCCAGACAAACCGATGTGGTGGCACTGACGTATGCCAAGTGTCTCGATGGCGGATTTGGCCGGATTACCGAAAAGGATCTGCCGGACTGGGACAAAATCAAATATAACCAGGAAAAACCCAAGCACCAGAAACTGACCAAGCAACAGCAGGCAGAACAAGAGAAAACCTGCCAGCAGTATGACGAGAAGATCAAGCAGTTGCGTGAACGTCTGGAGAACGCTAAAGATAAAAGTAAAAAGCTGCAGGCGCGGGTGGATGTGGAATTCTACAGCGAGTTAAAACGCAAGCAATGTCTACCACAGGCGAAATCCATGCCGCAATAAGCTTGCCTAATCAGCTTATTGCAGCTGCGACGAATTATCTACTATCGAATTAAAAATGTGGTGAGCCGGAGGATGGCTCACCCAAATCTGCGTCATTCGACAACAGGAGAGACGTCGACCCGAACGGGGATAAATTTGCCCGGGTCATAATCCATCTGCGTAGTGTAGATCTGCCCCTTGTAACGGTAGGTGACGCGATATCCCTCAAGTCGTTCCTCTGTTCGAAAGCGGGTATGCACGTCACATTGATCTACATAGGACACCTCGTCATAGTAGGTATCTGTACCTTGGGCCATGCTGCTGCCAACGGCTGCACCGATAATGGCACCGGCGACGGAGGCACCACCACGGCCGTGGCTGATGTTATGACCAATGATGCTGCCCACGACACCCCCGACCAGGGCGGCGCCATTGCTGCGGCGGGTATAGACCGGAGTGTGCACTTCCTGCTGGTAACACTCCTGTTGTGGTACGGCAATCTGCACGGTAGTCATAATAGGTTCAGCATTGAGCACGCGGGCGCGGTCATAGTAACCGTCATCGCGATCACGCCAGCCATGAGCGGCCAGGGCGGTGGTTGACAGAAGAGTCAGAATACCAGTCAGGCTCAGTGCAATGATCTTGTTCATGGCGTATCTCCATTTTTCACATTGTTGGCAACAGTTTGTTCCTGGACGACTTAACCCAAACTGAACAGTAAAATCACTGATTTTTAACGGTTTATTCCTGATGATATTGGCTGGTTTGACTGGCAAAGACGATAACTGGGATACCCGGCTCCGGTTACCGTGTACAAACCACCAGTTGCAGGATAAGGTGTGGTTAGCTCACCAATCTGTAGGGATCACGCCATGTTCGAAGCCGTGTGTCTGGGGCGAACACTGTCGAAGCCGGAATTCAAACAGCAGCAATCTGCGCTGCGCCAAAGACTACTCGATGCCCAGTTCAGCCTGAAACAACAAAACAAGGCAGTGCTGATTATCCTGGCCGGCGTGGATGGTGCCAGAAAGAGCGATGTGATCGATCGTCTTAACCAGTGGATGGACACACGCAATATTCAGGTGCATGCCTTCTGGAACGACAGTAGTGAGGAAGATGAGCGGCCGTTCTACTGGCGCTTTTGGCGACGCATGCCGGCGCGCAAACACATGGGTATCTTCTTTGCCGGCTGGTACTGGCAGGCAATCCACGATCATGCCTGTGGCGAGAAAGATGATGAAGATTTCGATCGGGCCTGCCACCTGATCCAGGAAACGGAATCCATGCTGCATGACGACGGCATGGTGATTGTCAAGTTATGGCTGCATCTGAGCAAAGAGGAACAAAAGCATCGACTGAAGGCCTTGCGTAAACGCTTTAAACGCACGCACGTGCCGATGGAAGATGCCAAGATCTATAAAAAATATGATAAATACATTTCCGCGGCACAACGGGCGATCCAGATCACCGACAGTGTATTCTGCAAGTGGCATTTGATCGAAGCGACCGATGCCAATTATCGTGACATCACCGCCGGCCAGGTCGTGCTGGAGGCTATGGAAAAGGCGGTTACCGAACAGCGTACGGAAGATCGCCGTCGCATCATTCATAAAACAGCGCTGGCGGTGGAGCCGGACAAGACGGTGCTGGATAGTCTGGATCTGACGCCTGCACCCGGCAAGCATGACGATAAAACCAGGCTGGAAAAACATCAGCAGAAGTTGTATGACCTGGCCTGGGAATGTTTTGCCCAAAAACGTTCAGTGGTACTCGTTTTTGAAGGTTGGGATGCAGCAGGCAAGGGTGGCGCAATCCGGCGGATAACTTCAGCCATGGATGCACGTCTGTATCGGGTCATTTCCATCGCGGCACCGACTGACGAAGAGCTGGCACAACAATACCTGTGGCGTTTCTGGCGGCATATACCACGTGCTGGTTATTTCACATTGTATGATCGTTCCTGGTACGGACGGGTGCTGGTGGAAAGGGTCGAACAGCTGGCAGCCGATCAGGAGTGGGGCCGGGCCTATCAGGAAATTAACAACTTCGAAGAGCAGCTGGTGGACCACGGTATTGTACTCATGAAATTCTGGCTGCATATCGATAAGGAAGAACAACTGGCCCGGTTTCAGGCGCGCGAAACCACACCCTGGAAGAACTACAAGATTACAGAAGATGACTGGCGCAATCGTGACAAGTGGGACGCCTACAAACTGGCAGTGCATGGCATGGTCACGCGAACAAGTACCGATAAAGCACCCTGGCAGCTGATACCAGCCAACGACAAGGCCTATGCCCGCGCTGAAATCCTCAAGCGCATTTGTGCTAAGATCGAGGCCGTGCTTGACTAGAGGTATGGTCTGAATGCGTGGTTTTGTCCCTCCGGATCCGGAAACCAATGTCTCGCAGGAGAACTTTGCCGTGATCTATACCCCGCGCAAGAGTCGTACCCGGTTTCCCGCCGGCTGTGTCGAGATCGTGGACGGAGCTGACAACGCGATCAGTCAGGCCGCCAGCCGGGAAAAATCCTATGCCGCGCGTGTGCTGGGGCCGTCGAAATCGTCCGAAGGTCAGTTTATTTATTACCTGGTGGAATGGCTAAGTTGATCGGGATCGATAAGACGTGGCAGTAATCTGGCAAAAGCAAGTCGATGGCAAATGTTATGAAGTACGCGCAGCCGGGCAGACCCGTCGCCTGTATACCGATGGCGTGTTTCACAGTCAGTACAATCCAAAGCGCAGTCTCACTGGCAATGTCTGGGACTTGCTGAGTCTGCCCAGTTTTTTTCTGGAGGAAAGCCAGTTACAACGCGCACTGGTGCTGGGTGTGGGTGGCGGTACGGTGTTGCGCCAGCTGCGACATTGGTATCCGGCCTTAAAGGTGACCGGTATTGAACTCAATCCCACGCATTTATATATCGCCAGACAGTTTTTTGAGCTGGATGATCCGGGGGTGACCCTGATCGAGGCGGATGCCATCGAGTGGATGCAGTGTTATGACGGTCTCCCGTTTGACCTGATCGTGGATGATTTATTTTTCGAAGAAGACGGTGAGCCCTGTCGTGCGGTGGATGCTAACCGACACTGGTTACAGGCCATGACGACTGCATTGAGCCCGCACGGAATGCTGTCCATGAATTTTATTTGCAGTACCGACCTGCGTGACAGCGCAGTCTTTCACAACAAAATACTGCAGTCACGATTTAAAAATGTGTACCGCTTCATGACGCCATTATATGAAAATAATATCGGCGTATTTCTGAGCCAGCCACAAACCCTGAACCAATGGCAGCAACGCATTGCCGGGCATCAATCTTTACTCGCGGAATTTGAAGAGAAGCGGGGCAAGTATCAGGTGCGTAAGCTGCGTTATTGATCCGTTTTGTCCAGGAATAAATCGTAAATAAAATCCAGATACGCATCCTGATCCCAGGGCCGCCCACCCAGTGCCAGGTAACGCCGGTTGCCACGGGGATCAATGAAAAAAGTCGTCGGCAGTCCACGCGGTGCCCACTGCTCGGTGAGTTCTCCTTTGCGATCCATATAACTGTGCAGTGAGGGGGCCACGCTGCCAAGGAAACTAAAAATCGTGTCTTCGTCTTCGGCGGTGTTAATCAGGACGATATCGATGGGCTTGCCCGTCATTTGTTGCTTGAGTTTTTCAATAATCGGCATTTCGTGCCGGCAGGGCCCGCACCAGCTGGCCCAGAAGTGCAGGAACACCCACTTGCCGCGGCTTTGATCCAGGGAGTATTGCTTGCCGTCATAATCGCTGATGGTGAAATCCGTGGCCGGGGTTTTTTCCAGTTTAATGATGCCATCGGGCAACTCGGCGGCCGCGATGGAGCATGGCAGCAGGCTGAACATCACTATATATATAAGTGTACGCATGGCTTAGTCCTGGGCGCAGCGGATGTTTTCGAATTTCACCTGATACAGGCGGTTCTTTTGTTTACCCACGTAGATCTCGCCAGTGATAGTAAACGGCTCGTCCGTGCGCGGCAGGGTGATATTACCCCCTTCACGTTCGTGAGGGCGAAAGTCCAGCTGTTCCGGCGCCAGGGTCCAGTGGAAGGTGGACTGGAAGCGCTGCTCCAGTCCCAGTTCATTCCAGCGTGCCTTCCAGTCCTGACGCAGGATGCGTTTAATCTGTCCCTTGGCTGAGGTGAAGTGCCAGTTACCCAGATCAAACCAGACGATGGTGTCGCTGTTGTTGCGCAGTCCCACGGTAATGAAGCAGGTCTGTTTGATCTCGTCGATGGCAAACTTGGGAAACCCGCGGGCCTCGTAAAACGCGGTAATCTGGTTAGGTGTGCGCGGTGCGAGGCGCAGGGTGAAATCCTTGTTATTCAGTTCGGGGCGGACGGCTTTGGTCTCGGCCGCACGACAAATCCCGCTTAACAGCAGGAGAAATACGCAACTCAGGAACAGTTTGTACATACGTTGTAATTGGTCTGGGTTAAACTGTGCAAGTTTGAAAACACAGAGAGTATAGCGTGGTTGATCGATCAAAACATGCCAGTGTGGAAATGCGTTTGCAATGGCAAAGCATGGATGCCACCCACAGCGAGCGACAATTTTTCGAACGCGTCAATTTCTGGCGCGATTTCTTCCCGGGCAGGCTGGCGGAACAACTGGACGCGGCCGATGTCGGGCAGTGGGTGAGCCAGGCAGTGAGCGCGGAGGAAATGCTGATCGAGTTTACCCCCGCTGATGTTCGTGCAATCAAGCGTGAGCACTTCCGGCCGGACCTGGCCAAGATCATGAATATCCAGCCGCACGTCGGCCGGTTTTATCCGCGCCACTTTCTGCACGGGGTGAGTGATTTGTTTTCCTCGGACCGGCGGCCCTGCCGCATCCTGGAGATGGAAGCGCAGACCATGCGCATCGACTTCAATCATCCGCTGGCCGGGAAAGATGCCACGCTGGCTGGCCGGGTAATCGAGATCCTCGAATACAAACAGGAACACGGTGGCCGATGCAACGACATTTCCCAGGACATGACCCTGAATGGACCGGGCATGCAGGCGCGAATGCCTGAGCGGGAAACTGATTTTTTTGCTGGTGAACCCTTTACGCGGATGGACCCACGGGACGATAGCGTGTTTTATCAGCAGCCACGGCTGGTGCAGCACCTCGATGCCCAGGCGATAACCCATGTGAATGAAATCTATAATCGCTTTATCCAGCCCGGCAGTCGGGTGCTTGATCTGATGAGCAGCTGGGTCTCGCATTTACCGGCGGAGTCGACTGACGTGCAGGTCAGTGGTCTGGGCCTGAACACCGAAGAGCTGGCACAAAATCCCTGCCTGCATGATCATCAGATCCATGACCTCAATGCAGAGCCGGTCCTGCCCTATGCCGACAACCAGTTTGATACCGTGATCTGTACCGCTTCGGTGGAATACCTGGTGCAGCCCGTCGCGGTGTTTGAACAGGTACGGCGGGTGCTCAAGCCCGCTGGTCAGTTTGTCCTGACATTTTCCGATCGTTGGTTTCCTACCAAGGCCATCTCCTTGTGGACCGAGCTGCATCCCTTCGAACGTATGGGCCTGGTCCTGGCCTACTTTCGTGCGGCAGGGGGCTTTGACCAGCTCGGCAGCGAGAGCTTCCGCTACTATCCGCGCCCACCCGATGACCCGCATGCGCAGGAACGGGCCTTTTCCGACCCGCTGTTTGCGGTGTGGGGTCGTAAACAGACTGTGGCATAATCGCGGCCATGAACGACTTCACTCAACGCGCACACGACATCATTGAAGCCGGCCGCAGCCTGTATCAAATGGGACTGGTGCCAGCCACCAGTGGCAATTTTTCTGCACGACTGGCCGATGGCAACATTGCCATCACTGTCTCGGGTCGCCATAAGGGTAAGTTGACCGAGGCTGACATCATGATCATTGATCCCGAGGGCAAACCGCTGGATGCACGTCAGCCGTCTGCCGAGACCGGATTGCATACCCAGATCTATCAGCATTTTCCCGAGGTCGGTGCCATCTTGCACCCGCACTCGATGAACGCGGTCTTGCTATCACAGCGTTATCCGGATTTTGTGCGCCTGAGTCATTACGAATTGCTCAAGGCCTTTCCCGGTATCACCACCCACGCCACTACTATTGTGGTACCGGTGTTCGCCAACGACCAGGACATCCCGCGCCTGGCCACCAAGGTACAACAGTATCTTGAAAACAACGAACAGATCTTTGGCTATATCATTGCTAATCACGGATTGTATACCTGGGGCCGCAACATGGCAGAAACGCTGCGGCATATCGAGGCGTTCGAATATCTTTTTGCCTGCACACTTCAATCAGGAGGATGACGTATGACAAGCTTGACAATTTATGCCGATGACAAGAGCGGTTCACCCAACACAATTACCGACTATCAGGCGATCGCCGGTACCCTGCAGGGGATTGGCGTGCAACTGGAACGCTGGCAAGCAGACGAGGTGTTGCCGGCAGATGCGGATCAGGACACAGTGCTGGCGGCTTATCAAAGTTCGATCGACGAATTGAACAAACAGTACGGCTTTAAATCCGTGGACGTGGTCAGCCTGCGCCCGGACCATCCACAAAAAGCGGAGATGCGCAGCAAGTTCCTGGCTGAACACATTCATCACGACTTTGAAGTTCGTTTCTTTGTCGATGGCACCGGGCTGTTTTACCTGCACGTCAACGGCAAGATTTATATGATCCTGTGCGAGGCCGGGGACCTGATCAGCGTCCCGGCGAACACCACGCACTGGTTCGACATGGGTGAGAATCCCAATTTCAAATGTATTCGTTTCTTTACTACGGAGAACGGCTGGGTCGGGGATTTCACCGGTAGTGATATCGCCACTCGCTTCCCGGACTACGATAGCCACGTTGCCGCACTGGCATGATTAAGGCCATCGTTACTGATATCGAAGGCACAACCTCGTCCATCAGTTTTGTCCACGATGTGTTGTTTCCTTATGCGCGGACGCGTATGCGTGAATTTGTGCGTGCCCGCGCAGATAACCCCGAAGTGGCGGCACAGCTGGCTGCCGTGCGGGAGATGAGCAATCCGCAACTGGATGTGGATGGCGTGATCGATCAACTGATCGCCTGGATCGATCAGGATAAAAAAGTCACACCGCTCAAGGCCTTGCAGGGACTAATCTGGGAACAGGGTTATCTGGATGGTGATTTTTACGGTGATATTTATGCCGATGTAGTGGAAAGTCTGCAGAACTGGCACTTACAAGGCATCGACCTGTATGTCTATTCCTCCGGATCGGTGCATGCACAAAAGTTACTGTTCGGGCATACCAAGTACGGTGATATGACACCGCTGTTCAGTGGTTACTTCGATACGCAAATAGGCGCCAAACTGGAAACTACCTCGTATCAGCACATTGCGCAGAAACTGGCACTGCCGGCAGAGCAAATCCTGTTTTTGTCCGATGTGAAGGCTGAGCTGGATGCCGCCCGTGCTGCGGGGATGAATACCTGCTGGCTGGTGCGGGATGGGGAGCCTGACAAGTCTGCAGCGCATTTACAGGTACACGATTTCAACGCAATTGATTTGACGACATTTTAACTACTAAGCCGGGATACCATGACAAGACAACTAACCTGGATAGGCATCTTCTGGCGCTTACTGTTTGCACTGATCGTCGTGATGGGAACTTACAATCCCAGTGGCCACTCCTACTTCCACTGGGCCATTATGCATATGCCACCATTTGATCCGGTGAAGACGCTGGCAGGAGTTTTGCTAATAATCGGTTGGGTGATCTATGTGCGTGCGACCATGCGTTCCCTCGGTGGGGTTGGCCTGATTTTAGTATCCGCCTTGTGCGCTACCTTATTGTGGCTGATTCTCGATTGGGGATTGATACCCAGGGACAGTATCCTGGCGGTGACATATTCGGTCTTGATAATTATCAGTATTATCCTGACAGTCGGCATGTGCTGGTCGCACGTACGCCGTCGGCTATCCGGCCAGGCGGATATGGACGATGTGGATGAGAATGACTAAGGCGGTACACGACTAACCATTTTACACTGAAGTGCGATACACAAATCCGATAAACAAGTTTAGGGTGTAACAACAACTATGGATGCATTACAAGCAATTATCCTCGGCTTCGTCGAAGGCTTTACCGAATTTCTGCCCATTTCTTCCACCGGCCACATGATTGTCGTCAGCCAATGGTTGGGCCTGCCCCAGGATTCAGCAAACAAGGCGTTTGAAGTGATTATCCAGCTGGCGGCGATCCTGGCGGTCGTGGCCAATTATCGGGATAAGTTTACCTTGCGTCATATTGAGCTGTGGAAAAAACTGGTGCTGGCCTTTATCCCTGTGGGCGTGGTTGGGCTGCTGTTCTATAAACAAATCAAGTCCATGTTCTCCGTCGAAATCGTTGCCATTATGTTTATCCTTGGTGGCATCGTGTTTTTGATCATTGAGCGGTTCTACAAGGAAGAAGCTGCTCATGTCAGCAATGTGGAAGACCTCAATTACCGCCAGGCATTGTGGATTGGTGTTGCCCAGGTATTTTCACTCATTCCGGGAACCAGCCGAGCAGGTGCGACGATTGTCGGTGGGTTATTGGTAGGTTTGAATCGAACCGCCAGCGCGGAATTTTCATTTTTACTGGCACTGCCAGTGATGGCCGCAGCCAGTGGACTGGACCTGCTAAAACATTACCGGGAATTCCAGGACAGCAACTTGTTGCACCTGGGTATCGGTTTCGCAGTAGCCTTTATCGTGGCTTATCTGACCATGAAATTGTTTATTTCCTTTCTGGCACGCTTTACTTTCGTCAGCTTTGGCGTGTACCGCATTCTCTTCGGTGGCATTTTATTATTACTTTACCGGTAAGCAGGTTCACCAGAAGCCAAGGATGTAGTTGCCTTCGCGTTGTATCATCTGCCGATTAATTTCATTTTGTGTGGCTCCCTGAAATGACGCAGCAATCGGCTATATGCGGTAACTAAAGTACGTGTTCTGTGCGTAAAAAGTGGCCGCAGCAGATGTGTCTGTAGCCACTCCCGCATGACTGTGCACAGTTTCATGGCCTTGTTGCAGCTTTGATACCACAGACGTTGTATCGCCAAGACGGCAGGCTGTCCCCTCTCCACAATTTTTTTCACAAACTTGTCATACTTGCACTACAATTGTGCATACATGCGATTTTCATGAGCCACGGTAGTGCATCTACCCCGTTTCCGGTTGTTGAGAATTCGTAAAATCTCGCTAACTCCATATGAAATAAGGAAAAAGTGGCTTCTTTCGTGACTGGCATGGCCGTTGCTATCTCTGAACCAAGCAGGGTGCAACTAACCCTGATCCAAATATTTATTAACTTGAACGTAAATCTCGGAGGAAATCCATGAGCAACAAAAAAACCCTGCTTTCTCTCGCAGTCGCTGCCGGTTTGGGTGCGGTCAGCCTGCAGGCCAGTGCAGCTGCGCCGACCGTCTACGGCGACCTGTCTTTCGCCCTGGTTTACACCGGATCATCCACGGATGTTGTTGGTGCTGATGGCAAAGACTCTTCTTATGGCCTGACCGACAACGTGTCTATCCTGGGTGTGAAAGGCGAAGCCGCGAAAATCGGCACCACGTCTTATTACTATGACTTTAACTGGATCCTGGACGGTGGCAGCCCGGCTACCCACTTGGCCGTTGTTGGTGCCAAGGGTGACTTGGGCGACCTGTCTGTCGGTTCACGGGTCAATGGTCTGTTCGTCGGCATGGTCGATGGCGGTACCTACCTGACCAACTGGTACTACACCCCGGGTATGTCCTCCCTGCAGGTGAGCAACGGTATCACCTACATGAGCAAGGAATCCGGTGGCTTCCAGTTCGGTTTGCAGGCCTTTGATCTGGCCAAGAGTAGTGATAATTCCACCAACTATACCGTGGCCGGTACTTATACCATGAAAAGTCTGAAATTCGGTCTGGGTTATACCAGTTACTCCGAATACGCTGACACAGCAGTCCAGTACACAGTTTCACCAGACAGCAACATGTTTGGTGATCCGCAAAACGTCTACTCGGGGACAGTCCTGAAGAGCAAGGTTGGGATCAGTGCAGCTTACACGGCAGACAAGTTCAGTGTAATCGCGGCCTATGATGTGCGTAAACCTTCTGATGGCGCAGCAGATTATCTTCCGGATGGATCTCTTGCTGGTACTACCACTGCACAAAACACCAACGACATCAAGACTGCGATGTTGACGGGCTCTTATGCGGTTAGCGGCAAGACCACCTTGGTAGCTAACGTATCTAACACCAAACAGTCTGATGGTGTGGAGGGTACGATTATTACCGCCATGGTGTCTTACGCAGCAGCCGACAACTTGTTGTACACCTTCGAAGTCCAGAGCTCTAACGACAAAGCCAACCAGACGGGTCTGACTGGCACCACGGGTGTGGCAACAGGTATTGATGCAAAAAGTAGCACCGGTTTCGCCGCTGGTGTGATCTACAACTTCTAAGATCTTTCCTCTGCATTATCATGAAGGCGCCTCTCTGAGGCGCCTTTTTATTTGAATCATCCTATTTAAATCTGAAGGAGCCGTTAAACTTGTGATTGTGGTTTGAGAGATGCTTGTTACCGAGCGGGGATACCGCTATTGAGACGTTCAAGTGGTTACCCGGCTGCGCAAACACTGAAGATGCGGTGTTACTCCGTTACAGGTCATGCCCCGGTATTTTTATATACAAACGTTTTACAATAGCACCAGTGTTACTTTTTGGGTGTATCAGCATCCTGCGCTTTTAACTTACTTAAAATCCGTTCACGCGAATCGGCGGTTAATGCGTGATCCTCATCAGCTTGCTTACTAACGTGTTCGCCGAACTGTTTACTTGCCATGCGCAGGATCTCAAATTGCTGCAGGGTCTGCGGACACGATTTGCATATCATCAAGTGTGTGTGCAGGCGCAGTTTTTCACCCAGACTAAGTTTGCGATCCAGTTGCTGTGACATCAGCTCACTGGCACGCCGGCAGGAAATCATGCCTAACATTAACCATTTCCCCCGCTGGTTTGCTTGAGCCAGTTAGTTTCAAGGCATTCTTTGAGCGCAAGCCGGGCCCGGTGCAGGATGACCCAGCAGTTTGAGGAGGTGATATTTAAAACTTCACACAGTTCAGTTGTCTCCAGACCGGAGAGTTCCCGTAACGAAAAGATTTGCGCCAGCTTGGGGGATAGTCCATCCAGGCAGTTCATGAATGCATCCCAGAAACGCTCCTGCTCCAGAGAAGTTTCCGGATTCCCCCAGCTGGTTTGGCGGATCACCCATTCGCCACGTTCATCGAACAGGTATTTTTCCGGTTGTGCAGCGCGATCGTTTATCTCCATTTCGTCATTGGCCTGTGTGACCAGGCGTGATTGTTTGCGGATGATGTCGACAATTTTGTGTTTCAGGATACCGGTCAGCCAGGTGCGTTGGCTGGA
>JBECKZ010000203.1:0-6339 GCA_040235555.1 Thiohalomonadales bacterium
TTTGCCGGAGCACGTCGTTGGCATTTCAGGTAGGCAAATTAACAGGCGTCACCTGGATTGATGGCAAACAGGTCAGACAAAAGGTGTTTGTCAAACCAGGCAAATACACCATCTACATGGCCGATAACCTGGAGACTGAACCGGACAATACCTTTTCATTCTCGCAAACCCTCCTCTACACACCATCACCCTGAAAACGATAGCCATAACGCACGGCCACATTTATAACCGAAAGTGGTATGAATAATGTGATGAACTCTATTTAGTTCGAGTGGTGGTGACACGCAAACAGTCATCCCTGACCGTTCGTGACATTTATGCTTGACTGTATGTGATGCCCATGGGGGGTTGAATGTGATCTAAATGGACTATACCCGGCTTATGTGGTCTAGGCGTATCGTTTAATTATCCCCTCTATCCCACCTAAACCTTTTCCAAGGTCTTCACCATTCATGACGGGTGTCACAGAGATTTCAGCCCGCAGACCAAACCAGAAGGATTCCGCGACGTTGACCAAATCTGATGAGTCACTGACGTTGACGATCATGAACCCGGACCGCACGCCATTTTCCGGGAAAAAATACGCTGCCTCAGGCTTATAATCTTCCATCAGTGCATGAAAACTCTCACCAATCTTCCCGGTTTTAACGAGATCATTGCCCTCGTCTACTGGGATCCAGAACTTTACCATCCAACGCATACATACCTCCGGTTCTTATTAGCTATTGTGTTGTGAAACAGTATCGAGCCATTTACAAGATAGACCAAAATGCCATTTTTGGAATCGTATGTGCGGATAAAAGCATTTTAGTTTTCCGTAGACTTCTTTTCAGTAAACTAAAAAAGACCTGGCATTTCTGCTAAGTCTTTGAATTGATTGGCTTCCAAAAGGGGGCTTCACACTATTCACTCAATATACTCTGTATTACGTGTACCATTTCCCAACTAATGACCTAAATTTTGAAATGTCACTTATCTTTATACTTATTAACATATTGTTTTATTGGAAATTAATGACCAGTCGAGTGTCAGACATAGTAAATAATTTTCTATTACCTCGTTTTGAAGATTGAATCCCACCTCGATGGGAAATTCCAGGGGCCATTTTGAGAGCACGGTAGAAATCATGGGCTGTGGAAAATCTGAGCAAAAAATATATCATTAGCCCAATCTGCGTCTTTTTACATTAGCCATAACAAAGTTAGCGCTTGGAGCGGACACTATTATCGTCGAGCTGTTTTGTGTGCAAGACTAAAAATGCGGATATCAATGGCGGAGAATGCCAGTCACAAGGTGATTTGTATCGGGTTTATATATCTGTTACAGCACATATCACGTCATGTTTCTTACACTTATACTATGTACTATGCACAAGTATCGAGGTAGCCCAACATAGAAATGTATAGCTTCTGTATTAACAGAAGAGAATATTTATATGGTTCTTAAAACCAGACTTCAGGGTATCTTCGCGTACTGGGAATATTATTTACCAGCAATGCCACGCCCAACAGGATAAGGGGCCCCAGAGTAGCCGGTATCAGTACATAATAGAAACCGAGCATGTGAATCTTTTGTGAACCGATTACCGCTATCAGTGCAGTAGCGCCCCCAGGTGGATGTAAAGTACGGGTCGCATGCATGACTGCAATCGCTGTTGCTACCGCCACTGCCTCCGCAGCCCAGGGGTATTGATGTAATAATTTGAACGTCGCCACACCTACGATAGCTGATACCACGTGTCCTCCAATCAGGTTGCGCGGTTGGGCTAATGGACTGCGCACCGCACCGTAGGCCAGCACTGCTGAGGCGCCGAATGATCCAATAATCATTGTCAGATCGTGGCCACTGAAGTAAAACTGAGTCAGAGCTCCGCAGGCTGCGATTCCCAAAAACGCCCCAACCCATGACCAGAATATTTCGCTATTGCTCACACGTGGCGGGCTACCTTTAGTGGTGCCGCGCATTTTTTTTACATATTCCCGGAAACTCACAATAGATCCTCCAGGTGAAACGCTTTGATAAAGTCCTTGCGCAATAACAATCCACGCAGATGACCATTAGTATCGACCACCGCCATACTACGTCCTTCATGTTGGTGGAATGCCTTTATTATCTGGAAAAATCCGTCTTGTTCGCCAATGGTTATCGGTGTTCCCATCATGGCTTCGCGCACAGGAGTCTCGTGGCAGCGATGACTGAATCCGTTGACGTCTTCTATCAGTCGTAGCAATAGTTCCAAGAAGGTATCGGCTTTAAGGCGCCGCAGGAAATCGGTTTCCGTCAGCATACCCACCACAAGCCCATCACCATCGACTACTGGTAAACTTTTCAGGCCCTGCCTGGCCATGGTGCTGGCAGCCAGGTCCAGTCGCATTTCAGGAAGTAGTGGCTCAATCCCGACGCGCATGAGAGTGCCGGCCCGCACGCCGCCAAATAAGCGCTTCAGTGCATGGCGATGGGCCAGGTGGTAAATTTCCTGAAAATCAGTTGTGCTGATATCAATGTAGCCGGCAATATGCTGCATGGCATCCAAGATGTCTTCATTGGTAAGCTCTAACTCGGGTAAGTCATCCTCTCCCGCATGAAGTGCCTTGGATTCGAATTCAGAGTTATCAGTCATGTCGCTTCTTTATATTCTTGGTTTTTCTTGATACACAGCATACGAAATGCAGCCTATGCTCAGCCTTACAGCAAGCACATGGATAGCACTATCCCGCCAGACATCCCTTATGTATCTCATTTATTCATTCTGGTACTACACTGGAAGCTCATTACCCAGGCTACTCGGCTCAGTAACTATATACATGTATTATTAATACTTGTATAATAAACCTTTTACCAGATCTCGGCAACACCTCTTTTAACCAATGGGGTTGGCGTATTGTAGCTGACACTCCCAATATTTCTTTAAGCAAAAGATATGCTGATCTACTAAAATATTTATTCAAACCGCAGAAAATATTATCGTGTTCCGTACCCAGTAATGAGAGCAATATTTAAATAGCATTTGATCGCTTTGTGTAGACCTGCCGGTTGAAATAAATGTAATTTATATGTTCATTTTACTTTAACAAAGTTCAATTCTATGCAGTTAAAACGCTATACAGATTATTCTCTGCGCATCCTGATCTATCTCGGTATCAATCCGGAGCGAGTAGTCAGCATTAATGAAATTGCACAAGCCTACGGAATCTCCCGTAACCACCTTTTAAAAGTCGTCATTGGACTGGCCGAACAGGATTTGATTGAAGCCTATCGCGGCAAGACCGGTGGCTGGCGGCTTGCGCACGCGCCGCACCAGATCAACATTGGCAAAGTTGTCGAATACATGGAGGACCAGGGTTCGGTCATTGACTGCCATGAACCCGCGTGTCCCATTCTTCCTGCCTGCAATCTCAAACGGGCACTGCAGGAGGCACAAACCGCTTTCTTTCAAGTCCTGCGCCAATATACGCTGGCGGATTTGCTGAACAAGAAACAGGATAAACTCATTCGCCTGCTTGCGATTACATCCAATTAAACAGCTTAATAGTTTGTTAAAAGACCATCAGGTTTTGTTAGCGACAAACATCACGCGCAGCCCTAGGACCCCGCCGTACACCGCTGCATACACTAACAACAGATAACCCAGATGCTGCTGGTCATCGATCCCGTAACTGATGCAATACTCCTGCGGCGCCGCCATATACAACCAGCCCAGCCGCAGCAAAGTTGCGATTGCCTCCAGATGTAGGAATGCGCGCAGTAACCATGGCAGATGCCGCCAGCTCAATACCAACGCCATCCCGGTAAGCGGCAACGTCAACCACTTCAAGACGGACAGCGCTGGCGCATACAAACTCGCATCCAGCAGTCTTGGCAACATCCATAGCATAATGCCAAATAGCGTGAACCATAACAGGCCATAACGATAACGCCGCCCCCACTCCGCCACCCATGGCCGTGCACGAAGCAGGAGCAGCGATCCGCAACCACCCCATATGATCAACGAAGGGATCAGTACCCCCATATGCGTTGTCATACCGGATTCCAACCAGGCACGGAACTCCAGCAGGCTGCCGTAGACCAGCACAAGCAACATTTGGGCACGCTTCACGCTGCTCAGTGCCAACTCATCAACCAGACTTGAGTTCTTCATTCACGACCCGCAGGATATTGGCATAGTCGTTCTCATCCAATATTTGCACCAGTCGACCCTTGCGATCTATCAGGTGTATTGCCGCATTATGTTTGATGCCGCCCAGGCCATCCGGAATGCTAATAACACCAAACTGCGCCAGCAAGTTTACGCCGCCCTGTGCAGGCAGTGGCCGTGCAACGCGCCATGCTGCATTTGTCGCACGAGTAAAGCGCGAACGATACTCACGCAAATGTACGGGAGTATCATAGACCGGGTCCAGCGAGATGCTCAGCAGTTGTACCTGATCCCTGCGATTATCATGTGCTAATGCCTTGAGTAAGCGCCCGTATACCGAACCACTGAAGGTGCACAGACCTGGGCAACGTGTATACACAAAATTCACCAGCACCAGCTTGCCCTTGTACTCAGCCGGTGTGAATAACCTACCGTCCTGATCCTGCAACTGCAGATCCGGCATATCGATCGGCTGTTTCAGTACATAAAGCCGCCGATATGACTCCCAGGTAAAGGCCTTGAACCCTAAAGTCGCGTGCCAGGCTAGTGTGCTGCCCACAACCAGCACGATCACACTCATTAGCCATGGCCATGGTGCTTTGAACAGATCATTCATGCCTCAAGACGCAGATTACCAAGACGTCGCAATACATCGATGAAAAACCCGGCCAGCGCAATTAACGCGATCAGACCAAACACCGTGGCAATACGATCGTAAGGAACCCAGGCTGAGAGATGTTCAGCCCAGCGCCGCGGCACACTGTGATAACCGCTGTACAGGAACATGAAGATGAACGCCACGGAGGCAATCGCAAATGCCCAGAATCCCGTCGTTGCCATCGAGTTCGCACTATCCGTCTCACGCCGGGTGATATGCAACATAAATCCAATCACCATCGGCAACATGCCAAGCAGCAAATAAAAATGGAAGTGACCTGGTACCCACATGGTATTATGCATGACACGATTAACCACAATGGTGCCGTCGACAATGGCCGGGATCACACCGGCGGCCCAGCCGAACACGGCCAGCAACATAAAGCGAGCAGGCATAGTCCACTTTACATTCGCACGGTGGATCTGTACAAGCGCGCCATAGGCGGTGACCAACAATACCGGTATACCACTGAGATAGGAAATTACCTGTCCCAGTACCAGCAACCATTTCGGCATCACCATATCCATCAGCAAATGATGGGGATAAACAATCACGACCATGATCGTACTTGCCGTCCAGGCTGCGAGAAACGGCCACGATATTTTCCAGGGCCGTCCAGTATATTTCGGCAACAATTCATACACAGCGATTACCGCCATGTAGATGGTCGCGTTGATAAAAACATGGCCAAAGAAGTAGATCAGGTTCTTTGCCCACAAGGGATCAATCGCCACCTCCGGATAGGCAAGGTTAACCAGACTCAACACCAGGATCACCGCTCCGGCCAGCGTGCCCAGCGTGTTAACAATCAATACCATAGTGCTAGCAACGACTGTCGGTGGATGACTGCTATCAATTGTGAACAAGAGAAGTTGATCCAGACCAAGGGCACGGCCCAGACTTCCATAGCGCTTAATCAATGCGCGTGCGGCATCAAAGTAAAACAACAGGAAGCCGACACCGATCACAAGCAAGCCACCGATGAACGTTGCTGCTGCGAGCATACTCCACAGGCCCATCGACTTCGCTGGTAAGGGGTACAGGAAAGTCCAGCCGCCGGCAAAACCCCCGACCAGGATCGCGCTCAGGATCATGATTACACCGATCATAAACAAGATGAGATTAGTCAGAAAGATCCCTGGCGTTAATGCCACATAGCGGCGCAGGAAATACCACATCACTGACAAACCGGCCAAACCAGCAATCCCCACCATGCCAACACCATGCAGTGTCATCACTTGATAAAAGATATCCGGTGTCAGATGGATGATCGTACCCTGAGCGGCGCGCATGACAACGCCGGCTATCAGCATCAATAAAAACACCACCAATGTGGTCCCCAGATACATTTGCAAATACAGCCTTTCCTCGGCTTGTGTGTCGGTTTGTTGCATAGTCTGAATCATGGTTTTCCCCAGGTATTAAGATTTTCCGGTTGGCAAGACAGTTAATGTAGCTCGCATATCGTGGTGGGCAACACCACAGTACTCCATGCACAGGATCTGATATTGACCTGGTTGGTTAAAGGTGTAATGCAGTACGTTGG